>JAKANW010000213.1 GCA_021823555.1 Chloroflexota bacterium | reverse complement strand
CGCCCAGTTTAAGGCATGTCAGACAAGTCTGCCAGTGACAGGCGTCACAAATTGGCATGACAATATTCTTATTCTGGATTAGACGTGCCCGAATTGTCTTAAAAATTTGTGAGGCGCCAAAATAGCTTATTTTTGTTCAAGCCTGTAGATCGCCCCCTGCAGATTGGCGACATATAACTCGCCCGACTCATCCTGTCCAAAACTGCTGATATTGAAGCCGGTCTTGAACAGGACTGTGGCCTGCCACTGCCCATTGGGGTGAATCAGCCCCCAGACCAGTCCCGAGCAATAATCGCCGAAGAGATAGATACCCTGCCATTCGGGCAGCGCCTGGCCGCGATAAACGTATCCACCGCTGACGGCGCAGCCATTATCCTGGCCGAAGTGGCTATATTCGGCCACCGGTGGGATCATGGGAATCCCGGAAGTATGTCCCTGGTAGCTATGCAAGCCCTCGTAGATATTCCAGCCGAAATTGATCAACCCACTGGCGTCATTGGCCGGGATGTAATCAATCTCCTCCCACAGGTCCTGGCCCACATCGCCGATGAACATGTCGCCAGTGGCGCGGTCGAACGAAAACCGCCAGGGGTTACGCAAGCCGTTTCGCCAAATCTCGCGGCGCACCCCGCCGCCTTCGGGTAATGGGTTTGTGGGAGGAATGCCATAATAAGCGCCCTGGTCCACATCAATGCGCAGGATTTTCCCCAACAGGACTGTGTTGTTCTGGGCATTCCCATATGGATCGCCCTGGGAGCCACCGTCGCCGAGGCCAAGGTATAGGTAACCATCCGGCCCGAAAGCTAGCCCGCCGCCGTTGTGATTGGCAAAGGGCTGCTGCACGTAGAGCAATTCCGTCTCACTGGATGGGTCGGCAATGTCCGGGTTATTGGAAACGTGGAAACGGACAATGATGGTGTTGCCGTTTACATCCGTGTAATTGACAAAGACCAGGCCGCTGCTGGCATAATGTGGATGGAATGCCAGTCCCAGTAAGCCCTGCTCGTTTCCGGCTGAAGTGATTTCTTTTGAGATATCCAGGAAAGGCGTGGGAAGGACGCTTCCGTCTTTGATGACCAGGATGCGCCCGCCCTGCTCGACCACAAATAACCGGCCTGAGCTATCATCGGGGCTTTGAATATCCACCGGACGGATCAAGCCTTGGGCAACAGGATTCCAGGTGTAGCCCGTCGGATCGGGAAAAGCCGCAGCCTCGACCGGTGTGGAAACGGGGAGGGAAGTCCCGGTCGGTGGAACAGGGGAAGCGGTTTCAGTTGCCAGCGGCGCGGCGGTCTCTGTAACGGGAGCAGGCTGAGGTGTGTCCTGAACGAGGGAGGGAAGCGGTGTGGGCGTGGCAAGGGGTACGCAGGCAACCAGTCCAAAGGTCAGCCAGAACAGGAGGATGCGGCGCATCCTTTTATTAGTCGTCCTTTATTTCCACAGATTCGGCATCCACCACCTCATCATTTTTATTGATACTGGTATTGGCGCTCAAAGCCTTGGCGTGCTCGCGCACAACTTCGGGAGGGCAAAATTCGAGGAAGAGGTAACTACCAAGCCAGATGACAGCCGTATCGTCCAATGCATCCAGGCCAGGGATCCCCATAATGAGGTCCACTGGCGAGATGACATAGGCAAGTGTGGCAATCGGGATGAGTTTGAGCCAGGGACTGACGCGGCGATCGCCCATCAGTCGGACAATCAGCTTCAATCGGGCCACAATTTCTTTTAGAACGCCACCCTGTGGCGGGATAATCAGATCGTTAGGATTCGACATTTGTTCTCCTGTAACTCATCTACGTAAAACGTCCTGCAGGCGATGCACTGCGACCGAAGGAAGTGTCGAAGTGTTCCCGTAATTCGAGGCTGCTTTTTATCCAAACCTGCAGAGCGGTCGTAACGTCAACTGTTAAATCAGATGGCTAATTATAAGACGTATGCAACTTTTTTGGTTATTTCACATCCAAATCTTATAAACTTGACAATGGAGTATGAAATATGGAAATGCTGATTGACTTCCCCGGCGGCTCACGCGTAGACGCCCATTTCGGTCCCTTTACTGTAGCCACCGACCAACCCCCTTCCGCTTCCGCGCCCACGCCGTTTGCGGTGTTCCTTTCGTCCATTGGAACCTGCGCCGGCATCTATGTGCTCGGCTTCTGCCGCCAACGTGGGTTGCCAGCCGAAGGCATTCGTATCATCCAACATATTCACAGCAACCCCTTTAGCGGTCTGGTCCAGAAGATAGATTTGGAGATCCAGGTCCCGCCGGAGTTTCCGGTCAAATACCACGACGCGTTGATCAAATCGGCGGAATTGTGCGCGGTCAAGAAGACCTTGGAGAATCCGCCCGAATTCGAGATTGTCACCAAGGAAGTGGCGGTTTCATAAGTTTTTCGACAATATCAGGATACCTTGATAACTGATATTACGCACCGTCCCGAAAGTTTGAGCCAAAAACGAGCCCGAATTATGGGAACCTTCGGGACGTTTTGTGTAACGTGAGTTGATAATTTTGGAATAACCGTTCCTGTATAAAGGCTCGAAGACACAAACGCCCTTCGAGCCTTTACGGTTGATAAAACCGATCCGCTTTCCCGAAGATTTCCATGGCCCATAGCAGAGAGGGGTAAAATGTTTTCATGCCCTACCTGATCGATGGCCATAACCTGATCCCCAAACTGGGCCTGCGCCTGAATGACCTCGATGATGAACTGGTCTTGGTGGACCAACTCAACGAATTCTGCCGCCTGGCGCGGCGCGGGGAGGTGGAAATCTACTTTGACAACGCACAGCCCGGTTACCCAGGGACGCGCAGGATCGGCCTCATAACAGCGCACTTCATCCCCAGGCCCATGATCGCAGACGAAGCCATCCGCCTGCGATTAAAGAAACTGGGCAAAGCCGTCAAAAACTGGACGGTCGTTTCATCAGATCATCGCGTCCAAAATGAGTCCAAGGCAGCAGGAGCCAGTGTGATCTCCTCGGACGAGTTCGCCCGCACCGTGATGGAAACTCTGCGCGTCGGGCCGCCTGCATCCAGCAGGGAAAAATCCCTGAGTGAGCGTGAAATTGAAGAATGGCTGGATCTGTTCAATAAGCGGGATCACAAGGCCGGGTAGGGAACAAAGAAACGAGCGCTAGGAAATTCGGGGGATAAAATTAGACAATTTTTATCAAGTTACTAATCTAGGCTTAATGTAATTCGGACTAATCAGGTGTATATTAATGTCATCGACACCTGCCCTCCCTTTACTGGTATTTGAGGTGTCCGCCCGCCGCCGCGATCAGCATGCCCCCCCCATGTTGACGGGCGGCGGTGTCTTTATTAAGGGCCATTCCCCCCCTCTTTCCTCATACATAATATAATACGAACATGACGACGGTGTATACTTTCGTCCCATCGCCTGCGCATGAATATCCCGACCATCCGGAACGGCCGGCGCGGCTGGAACTCCTGAAACAGCGACTTGGCCGCTTTCAAGCGGAACAGCTCGAACCCGTACCTGCCACACCTGAGCAGGTCGCATCCGTCCACGACCCGAGGCTGGTGGCCGCCATCGAACGCATCTGCCGCACCGAGGCCCCGGCAGTGATAGATTATGCTCCCACATTTGTGACCCCAACCTCTTATCAAGACGCCCTGCTGGCCGTTGGCGGCGCGCTGGCCTGCACGGACGCGGTCCTGGCCAGGGAAGCAGTCAACGCCTTTGCCATCGTCCGTCCGCCGGGACATCACGCCGAGCCGCAGCGGTCGATGGGATTTTGTATCTTCAACAACGTTGCCATCGCTGCCCGCCAGGCATTGGCCGGTGGACTGGAATGCGTCATGATCGTGGACTATGACGCTCATCACGGCAACGGCACACAGGCTGCCTTCCTGAACGATGAGCGTGTGGCCTATCTCTCCACGCACCAATGGGGCATCTACCCCGGCACAGGCTGGTTCGAGGATGCGCCTCATGCAAAGAAGCGCATCGTCAACGTGCCGCTGCCTGCCTTCGCGGGGGACGTATCCATCGCCCGCATCGCTGATGCGATCATCCGCCCGGCAGTGGAATCCTTCCGTCCGCAGATGCTATTCGTCTCGGCAGGCTTCGACGCGCACTGGAAGGATCCCATCACTACGCTGGGACTTTCCAGCGCAGGCTTTTATACAATATCAAAGAGATTGGTTGGCTTTGCTGAAGAATTTTGCGGCGGCAAAATTGTCTTCGTGCTGGAAGGCGGGTATGACCCGCATTATCTTGCCAATGGCGCCCAGGCTGTCTTTGCCACGCTGACCAACAAGCCTTTCGTGGACCCTGGCGACGCCTCGTTGCGCAAGGAACCGGATATAAGTGAAATGATCGAGAAGATTTCCCAATGGCATGGCTTTTAAAGAGGTTGATTCCGCATTGCAATATCGCCGTCGCTTCGTGGATGGGGGATGACTCCACTCGTGTTAAATAAAAAAGACCGTGGACGGTGGACCGTAGACCGTTCATCATCTACCGTCCATCGTCCGCGGTCTACGGTCAATTCAACTTCCCCACCACCTTCTCTGCCTCTTCCAAAATCTCGCCTGATTTAACCAGCGCCTTCATGGCATTGTGATCGGGATACAACGGACGGTCCACTTCGAGATGGGCCACATATTTGCGAATTACTTCGCGCGCGGCCTGCGTCCCTTTGCCCGGCGTGAACTGGCGGAAGTCGAGCGCCTGCGCAGCAGCCATGAATTCGATTCCCAAAACACCGAACGCATTATCGAGAATTTGCCCGTTCTTGAGGGCGGTATTCATGCCCATCGAGACGAAGTCCTCCTGGTCGGCCGCGGCGGGAATGGACTGGATCGAGGCGGGCGCGGAAAGAATGCGTTGCTCCACGATCAGATGGTCGGCGGTGTATTGCGAGAGCATCAGCCCGGAGTAAAAGCCCGGCTCGTGCGCCAGGAAATCGGGCAGGCCCTGCGAAAGCGCGGGATTGGTCAGGCGGTTGAGTCGCCGTTCCGATAGCACGCAGACCATCGTCACGGCTGCCCCGGCCATATCCATCGGCAGGGCCACCGGTGTGCCCTGGAAGTTCGCGCCCGTCAGGGTCAGTTTCAGTTCGGGGACGAAGATCGGGTTGTCGCCCACGCCGTTCAATTCGATCTCCACCTGCGTGCGGGCATAGGCCAGCGCGTCGCGCGCCGCGCCGATCACCTGCGGCGTGGAGCGCATTGAGTAGGCGTCCTGCACTTTGGTTTTCATCTTGCCGGTCGTCAGGTCCGAGCCTTCGATGACCTTCATGATATTTTTCGCCGACGTGATCGCGCCCCTGAAGCCGCGCAACTCGTGCAGCTTGGTGTTGTAGGGTTTCATGTTGCCGAGCAGCGCCTCAATGGACATGGCTGCAGCGATCTCGGCTTGCTTGAGGAAGCGTTCCATATCGTGAATGTGCAGGGCAGACATGGCGGTCAGCAAATTGGACCCGTTAATGGCGGCCAGACCATCGCGTGCCTGGAGGCCGGGAATCGGAACCCCCGCCCGCCGCATCGCTTCCTGACCTTTGAGTCGTTCGCCGTTAAAGAAAGCTTCTCCTTCCCCCATCAGCAGCAGTGCGGCTTGCGCCATCGGGGCCAGGTCGCCGCTCGCGCCCACCGACCCCTTCTGACAAACCACTGGTGTGACGCCCTTGTTGAGCATCTCCACCAGTGTCAGAGTGATCTCCGGCCTGCAGCCCGAATTGCCGTGCGCGTGGACGTTGATGCGTCCCGCCAGCGCTGCGCGGACGTGCTCAATCGGTGCGGGATCGCCGATGCCCGCCGCGTGGTTGTAGATCAGATATTTCTGGAATTCCTTCACCTGCTCGTCGTTGAGCACCTTCTCCGAAAACTCGCCGATGCCGGTGTTCGTTCCGTACATGATCTCCTTGTTGGCAAGTTTTTC
>JAKANW010000212.1 GCA_021823555.1 Chloroflexota bacterium | reverse complement strand
ACGATATTGGGGCGCAGTGGAACGCATGAGTGAATTTGTCATCGAAATTCATGTGCTTGCGCGCCTGCTTGAGCGACGAAGTTATACCCTGGTCGAAGAACTCGCCAAAACCATGGATGAAACCCGCGGGTATTTGTTTTTGGGAGATATTCGTATTCATGAGCGCCTGCCGCACCTGATTACAGACGCAGCCCACCTGCGGAGATTGGCTGCGTTTTGTCAGGGTCTGAGTGACCCTCACTTCTGGAGTCGGGCAGAGTATGCAACCAATAAGGCAGGTCAATTGATGGAACAATTGGGGCTTCCGCGCCTGCTGGATCAAATCGAAAGAAATATCAGCAGCATAAACAGCGTGGTTGATCATGTTGATGAATGGTACATGGCTGATCTCGCAGAGCAAAGTAACGACATGTCCACACTGCTTTCGCTGGGACTGGCCGCCGCATCATTTATCCTGACACTGCTCGTTTTGCCCTCGTTTTGGACCGATCTTTATGCAGACAATGTTCAGTTGCCTGGTGTATTTAAAATGGCAATTAACGTTTTGGGAACCATCCTGGCTGCGATTCTTATATTGGTCGGCGGTTATTTCACTTCGGTCTCAGTCAGGTACAGGAATCAAATCATAAAGATAATGGATCGGTCGCTTGTGCGCCTAAAAAGAACGTTTGAACGAAACAATTCATGAATCCAATATAAACGGTCATCGTCATGAAATACCGACGACAATTTGCATAAATTTGTGCGGCAGCAAAATAACGCGCACGAATTCGTGTAAATTCGTGGATGAAAACATCGGCACCTAAACGCAGCATTAAGGGGAAAAATACGCGCAGGGCGAAGCAGTATAATCCCCTCCATGCTCGAGCGGATCTCCCGTATTGTCCAAAGGTTTTTCTTCCTGGCCGTTTGTGCGGCGCTGCTCATCACCTCCTCTCCGCCGCCCGGCGACCAGTTGCAGCGCATTCGCGGCTACACCCGCCCAATCGAGTTCGATTACGTGGGTTGGATGTTGAATGCACTGGAAGTCAAGTTCCAGCAGGGCGCGGTGGGACTGCCCGGCTACCTGGGACGCGAGCAGCGCAAGCAAATCGTGATGGAATACCTGCGCGTGACGGGGGACATCCTGAACGGCGAGGCCGCCCTGCAGCGCATCTACGCCGACGTTGCCATTACCGATAAGGAAGCTGCCTCCCAATATTTGCGCGGCTACCTGGCGCAGGAATACGCCCGCCAGGACCAGCTTGCCCCGCTGGCCGAATCCGTTTTGCAGGAACAGGTCACCGATGTGCTGGCTCAAGAGGGCCTGACGGCGCTCGGCCAACCCATCCCTTCCGTGCTGTTCCATTCCACGCACGTGCCCAATGCGCTGATCGTCTCCAAACGGGATGTCATCCAGGAGATTGCCAACATCTCTGTCCAGCCCGACCTGACCATTGACCAGCAGGAGGCGCTCGAGTCACAAGTGGACGCGGGGCTGGGCGTCTCCTCGCTGGTGGTGCCCATCGGCGGCGTAGGCGTCTATCCCACCATGGTGATGCAGACCACCTCGCTCTCCTGGCTGCTTTCCACCATCGCTCACGAGTGGACTCACAACTACCTGACCCAGCGCCCGTTGGGGATGCTCTACGATCAGTCCGCTGAACTGCGCACCATGAACGAGACCACCGCCTCCATTACCGGAAACGAAGTGGGAGCGCTGGCGCTCAAGGAGTTCTATCCTGAACTGGCTGCCGCCGCTTCCCTCCCGGACTTTGGCCTGGTCTCGTTACCGGCAGATCATCCCAACCCCGGCAGCCTGCCGCGTCCCCCCTTCGACTTCCGGGCCGAGATGCATACCACGCGCGTCACCGTGGACGTGCTGCTGGCCGCCGGCAAGATTGACGAGGCCGGGACCTACATGAAGGAGCGCCAACAACTCTTTCTAAAGAACGGTTATTTGATCCGCAAACTCAACCAGGCCTACTTTGCCTTTTACGGCGCCTATGCCGACCAGCCCGGCGGCGCGGCAGGGGAAGACCCGGTCGGGCCGGCGGTGCGCGCCCTGCGGCAGGAGAGTCCCACCCTGGCCGATTTCGTCAACCGCATGGCCTGGATGACGAACTTCCCGGAACTGCAGCGAGTGGTTGGGATGAAATAAAATTTCCTGTGTGGGGCGGAATGTCATTCCGCCTTACAAATGGTGGACACATGAATCATAAATTCCTCTTTCTTCTTCTCTCCCTGGGATTCTTCCTGGCGGCCTGCACGGCGAATCCGATTACGCCAACGCCCAGCGCAACTGCCGTGCCTTCCCCTGCGGCAACTTTGTCTTTGCCAACCTCCGCCCCTGCCACGCCCGCGGCCAGTTGTTCGACCGTCAACACCGAACCGACCGCGGTGCCGGCCTCCATCGTCCCGGCGGCGGCTGAGACGGACTACAACGTTGGCCCGGCAGACGCCCCCGTGACCATGATCGAATACTGCGACTTCCAGGCGCCCATCTGCCGCTCGATGGCCGCGGTGGTCAGCAATGTGATCCACAACCACCCCAAGGATATCCGCTTCATCTTCCGGCCCGTGCCGCTGATTGACCGGCTCGACAAGACCGAGTTGGCCGTGCAGGCGGTCATCGCGGCCGACGGGCAGGGCAAGTTCTGGGAGATGTACGATGCGCTCTTTCAGAGAAGCGATGAATGGGACAAACTGGCCCCGTCCGATTTTGAAACCTGGTTGAAGCAGACCGCGGCCGGGCTGGGCATGGACGCGGGATCGTTTTCGGCGGCGTTGAAAAGCCCCGAAACGGTGACCAGGATGAAGTCCCTGTATGACGCGGCGCGCACCCTCGGTTTGCAGGCCGTCCCGCTGGTGATCATCAACGGTTCGGTGCAGCCGTCCTTTGCCATTGACTATAACAGCATGGAGGCCACCATCAGCCTGCTGACCCTGAGCAGCCGCCAGTTCAAAACCTGCCCGCCTTTCTCGATTGACCCGGCCAAACAATATATCGCCACCCTGCACACAGCCAAGGGCGAGGTGGTGCTGCAACTGTTCCCCGATCAGGCTCCGCTGGCGGTGAACTCGTTCGTGTTCCTGGCGCGGCAGGGCTGGTATAACGGCGTGACCTTCCACCGCGTCATCCCCGGTTTCATCGCGCAGACTGGCGACCCCAGCGGCACCGGCAAGGGCAATCCCGGCTACTTCTTCAAGGATGAAATAGACCCGAACCTGAAGTTCGACAAGCCCGGTGTGGTGGGCATGGCCAATTCCGGGCCGGATACGAACGGCAGCCAGTTCTTTATCACCTTTGCGCCCCAGCCCAACCTGGATGGTTCGTACACGGTCTTCGGGCAGGTGTTGAGCGGCATGGATGTGCTGGAGCAATTGACGCCGCGCGACCCGGTGCAATCCCCCAACGCCGCTCCCGGCGACCTGCTCCTAGGTGTGGATATCGAGGAGAAATAAAAACCTCGCGCTGAGCGGAGACGGTGGTCGAGTAGTTGTCGAGCCTGTCGAGACATAGGTCGGTGTTCTTCCGACCGTACACTTGCACCGTGCGCAAGTGCTGGTGTCGAGACTTGGCGGAGACGAAGCGCACTTACGAGAGCCCTTCGACTTCGAGCTGGCCTCCTCCGCTCAGGACGAGTCCGTTCTCCCGCAGTTCAACGGCGGGAGAACAGGTAAGATATAATCGAGCCAGAATGGAGTAAAGCCATGACCCAATTTAACCGTATCACTTTCGACCCCAATATCATGGGCGGGCGCGCTTGCATCCGCGGGATGAGAGTCACAGTTTCGCTCATTCTCAATCTCGTCTCCAATGGTATGACAGCCGCCGAGATCATCAAGGAATATCCCTATCTCGAAGAGGAAGACGTGCGCCAGTCCCTGCAATATGCTGCCTGGCTGGCTGACGAGACCGTTCAGGTCTTGGAGATGACTTCTGCATGAAACTCCTGGCAGACATGGGCATTTCGCCGCGTGTGGTGGAAGACCTGCGCCGGAATGGCATGGATGCCGTCCATCTGGCCGACCTGGGACTCCACCGGATGTCGGATGGCGACATTCTGAAAAAAGCCCTTCAAGAAAACCGCGTCCTGCTTACCCATGATCTGGATTTTGGCGAATTGCTTGCCGCCAGCGGTGAAAACTTGCCCAGCGTTATCATCTTTCGACTTAAGGATATGCGTGCTTCTAATGTCAGCCGTCACTTATCTGTTATTCTTGGCCGGCAGACTGAGGCTTTGAATCAGGGCGCGATATTGAGCGTAACAGAAAATAAGATTCGCATCCGTTCTTTACCCATAAAGTAAGGCGGGGACAGGGTAAGCCCGATAGCTTCGGGAAGAGACCGGGCAAATATGCCGATCGTTTCGTTTGTAATGGCATATAAAGTGGTAAGATACCAGCCATGCCGATAACCTCCACCTCTCCCATAGCCCGCGACGGCGACCTGGCTCAACTGGTCGGCTTGCGGCACAAGCATTTCATCATCACCCTCCAGGCCGGCGCGGACTTCCAGACTCACCGCGGCGTATTGAAGCACGATGACCTGATCGGCCAGCCGTGGGGCACGCAAGTCTTCAGCCACATGGGTTCGCCCTTCTTCCTGCTCCAACCCTCGCTGGCCGACCTGTTGATTGACCTGCCGCGCACCACGCAGATCCTATACCCGAAGGATATCGGCTTCATCCTGGTGACGATGGGCATTGGCCCCGGTCAGACTGTGATGGAGGCGGGTACCGGTTCCGGCTCGATGACCATCGCCCTGGCGCACACCGTCAGCCCGGATGGACGCGTCATCTCCTACGAGCAGCGCCTGGATATGCAGAACCTGGCGCGCAAGAACCTGGCGCGGGTCGGCCTCGATTCACGCGTGGACTTCAAGCTGCGCGACATTGCCGAGGGCTTCGACGAAACGAACGCGGACGCTTTCTTCCTGGATGTGCCCAATCCCTACGACTACATCCCGCAGGTGCGGGCGGCCATCAAGCCCGGCGGCTTCTTCTGCACGCTGATCCCTACCTTCAACCAGGTGGAGAAGACTCTATATGCCTTGCGACGCAATCATTTCGCTTTTATCGAGACCCTGGAGATCTTGCTGCGTTACTACAAGCCTGAGCCCAGTCGTCTGCGCCCCACCGACCGGATGGTGGCGCACACCGGCTTCCTGATCTTTGCGCGCCGCATCGAACCCAGCCAGGACGAGCGCGGCAGGGAACTGGCCGAGGAGATCGGCGCGGGAAGCGCAGCAGAATAAACCATATTATCGACAAGGAGATTATCGAATGAGACGAGCATTTCGCCGCCAGGTGCGCCGCACCTTTGCCCCGGACGTGCCCCCGATCCTGCAACGCGCTAATAACCTATTTGACAAAGGCGAGTACGAACGCGCCGCCGAAGCTTATGAACAAATTGCCAGCGCCGCGGAATTGCGTAATGGGCCGCGCGCGCCGTTCTTCTTTTTACAGGCGGGTCGTTCCCGCGTGCTGGCAGGTCAAACCGCGGCAGGCATGGAGCACTTGAAACACGGCTTATCTTTATTTGCCGCCCGCGGGCTGCCCGGCAGGGTTTTTAACGCCGGCAACCGGGTCGTCAGTGAGTTGAACCAACTTGGGTTGAAGAAAGAGGCGGGTGAGATCGGCGCCCTCGTAAAGTCCCTGCTGCCGGCGCAGTCCAATTTTGCGCACACGGCAGGCCTGGCGGGGCGACCTGTCCTGCCAACCCATTGTCCCAGTTGCGGCGCGTCCGTGCGCCTGGACGAGGTCGAATGGCTGGACAACCTCACCGCAGAATGCGCTTATTGCGGCAGCCCTGTGCGCGGCGAGGCCTGAACGCAGCGTATGCAGAACCCGCTCACTGAGCAATGGATCGTGGAACGCTTGCAACAGGCGGGCAGCGGCCTCTCCAGCGACGGCTATGCCGAGATGGATGTCT
>JAKANW010000211.1 GCA_021823555.1 Chloroflexota bacterium | reverse complement strand
AAACGGCTGTCCGTGCTCTTAAGCGCGCTTCCCGCCAGCGGGTCGAATTTATCTCGGAGCCTCTACAAAATGCAGGCATTCCCATCCCGCCGTCCACCCAGGTAACAGTTGCAGGCGCGACTATCTTCACCTTCGATGTGGACTCCTTCGAGGAATTTTAGTATGATGAAATTGATCGTTGCGATCCTGCATAACACGGATGAAGGACCTGCGCTTCAAACGCTGACAGAAAGCGGGTTCCGCGTCACGCGCGTAGCCTCCACCGGAGGTTTCCTCCGCCGACACAACGCCACCCTGCTGATCGGCGCAGAAGAGGATCGAGTGCCCCTTGCCATACAGATCCTGCGCGAACGCAGCGCCCCGGCCATAGATCCCGGCCTTAAGCGCGCCACTGTTTTTGTCTTGAAAATGGACAGGTTCGAACAGCTGTAATGGATCCAGGAATAAATTTAGGAAGAAACAATGGACAATTTACCCATTCACCTATTGATCATAGCTATCATACAGGAACAGGATTTGGATGTGGCTGCCAACGCCTTGGAAGCGCTGGGCGTCTCGGTGACGTACTTATCGAGCGCGGGCGGATTCCTGGGTCGCCGGAATGCGACGCTTTTGATCGGGCTGCCCGAGTCGCAGGAACAGGCCGTCTTGAGTGCCCTGGAAGGCGCCTGCTGCCAGCGCGTCGAATATATGACCCTGCCGCTGGAAGGTTCATCCATGCCCATGCCCGCGCCCGTTCCGGTGACAGTGGGCGGCGCGACCGTCTTTGCCCTGCCTGTGGAACGATATGAGGAGATTTAACCATGAAAATGATCATTGTTATTGTCAAAGACCACGATGCAGATGTCCTCACGCAAGCATTGACTGCGAATAGCTTTCGCGTCACGCGCGTTGCATCCACAGGCGGCTTTTTACGCAGCGGCGTCGTCACCATGCTGCTTGGCGTGGACGATATGCAGGTAGATGCAGCCATCCAGACCATTCGCGACTCTTTGCCATCTTCGGCCTCCGATGAAAAGCGCGCCACGTTGTTTGTCGTGCCGGTTCAAAAGTTCGAACAGATTTAGTTTCAAAACGCTTTTCAAAGGACCCACTTGATGAACGACTCCGGTGACGCTTCCCGCCGGAGTTTTGATTCATTTTCCAGAATGAGATAACTATAAAAAATTCCATTGGATATTCTCTCAAAAACAAAGCTGGAAGCTGCGTGAGGTGCGAACAGCTTCCAGCTTGAAATCTTCATGCGGGAACGGACAGGGTTTTTAATTCCCGCACGGCAGAACGTTTCGCCAGTTCGGAACCACATCGTTGACAATTTGTGTGCCGTCTGTGCCATAACTAAGTGTCAACGTGCGGTTGGCTATCTCGCCGCAAGAGGCATTCTTCTCTACATGCTCCCAGTCTCCGAGTGTGTATTTATACTCAATGTAGGTGTTTTCCTTTCCGGTCAGTGTGATGGTCCAGTGTGTGGCATCCACGTGAGTCAACACCACACCACCCGGATCCCATTGAGGCAGGTTGCCATCCAGGCGATCAAGGAAACCGGCAATATATACCGAGCGTCCGGTGGCATCTGTCGTAGCCGGGACGGTGACGTTGAATGTCACATTGACCGTACGCACCTGCGCGGTTGCGGAGACTTCGTTGGAGTTTCCCGAACGATTGAACGAATCATCCAGGGCGCGGACAACGTAGTAGTAAACGCCACCCTCGACCACATCGGTGTCCGTGTAACTGGCATCGGTGACGCGGACGATTTGGGTGTAGGGACCGCCGCTCGTGTCGCTGCGCAATACCTCATAACCGTAGAGGGAAGGGTCGCCGGTGACAGCATCCCAGGCCAGGGCGATAGCCGAGGGAGAGGCAGAGACGGCATGTAGATTGGTTGGAGCGGCGGGTGGAACGATGTCACCGCTTGAGACGACACTCAGTTTTCCAGGGTTGGGCGGCAGATTGCCAGCCGGGATGGGCCCATTCTGATCGGCGTAAAGCCAGTCGCGTCCGCCTGTGGTGGTGTAGCGATAGAGATAATCGTAGGCTCCGACCGCTTCAGGCAACATGCTGGCTACGAACTCATCGTTGTTGCCGGCGTCCACATTGAATTGAGCATTGGTCCAAACCCAGTCGGGATTGCCCGCCGGATTGCTTCCCTCAGGCCCAAAACCCAGTTGGGCTACCAGCCCGGGCGTCGCGCCAGGCTGATTGGTGACGCTGTCGATCCAGACCTGGCCATAGGCGTTATCGGTGCGCGTGCTGGCGCTGATCGTATGCGTCATACTTGGCGGCCATTGCAGGTTTGCCCAGCCGATTGAGTAGTGTGGTTCACCGCTGGTTTCGTTGGAATAGGTACTTTCGTTGCCAGCGCTGTCCAGGGCGGTGACAACATAGTAATAAACCTGCCCGTTGCGCAGGCCCATGTCGGTGTAGTTTGTATTGGTCAGAAGCGATGAATTTACTTTATCCCAGCCGCCGCCGCTTAATGGGCTGCGATACAGGTTATAACCTGCTGCGCCACTGACAGTGTTCCAAGCCAGATCAAGTTGATTGTTGCCCTCATTGGTAACCTGCAAGCCGGAGGGAGCGTCAGGCGGTTGCAGATCGATAGATGATCCGGTCGCGAGGATCCAGGCGCTTTCCGGATTGAGGCTCACCTCGATCATCCCGGAAGTAACCTGAACATTCACTGCTCCGGTGTTGCCTACACCATAAAGCGAGGAGAAGCTAACGCCATCTGGCAGGTAGCCGGCAACGGGAACATCAACTGTGCGCGTTTGAGCGCCGGTGTTGATCACCACAATCGCGGCCTGACTGTTCATCTTGCGACCATAAGCTACAACGCCTGCTCCGTCATCGGCAAGCAACATTTGCAGGTTGCCATTGACAAGGACAGTGTTTTGCCCGCGCAGGGTTGCGAGCGTTTGGTAATGGTTGTACAAAGCAGTATCGGGATTGCCGCCTTTATCAGCCCACGGGTAAGTGCGGCGGGTGTCGGGATCATCATTCCCGGTCACGCCCACCTCGTCGCCGTAGTAGATGGTCGGCGCACCGGGCATGGTGAACTGGATCAGGGAGGCGATCATCTGGCGCTGCTTTCCATCTGCAAGATTTGCAGCGTTCTGCTCCTTGTCTGCCGCTGTATCGGAGCCGGGAGTCAGCGTCCAGAGGATACGCGCAGTGTCATGACTATCCACCAGGTTCATCAGGCTGTAGAAAGCGGCATCCGGGTAGTCTTCGCGAATGGAAGCAATGCGCGCGGCGAATTCCGATGGCAATAACGGATGCCCGCTATCGGCAAAGCCCTTGGGGTCAAAATTCTGGGGGGCCAGGAGTCCGACCACCGCATCACGCAAGCGATAATCCATGGTTGTATCCGCCCGGTCTCCGCGCAGGAAACGCAGTAAAGTACTGTCTTTTTGCCACAGCTCGCCGATGATGATGGCGTTGGGGTCATCGGTCTTCACCACCTGGCGGAAGTCCGGCCAATAATTCGCCGGGAAGGAGCTGTCGCCCATCACATCCAGCCGCCAGCCGCTTGCACCTTGCCCGAGCCAGTACGTCGAGACGCTGTTGGGTCCGGTCACAAAGTAGGATTCCACTTGCGGGTTGCTCTTGTTCAGAACCGGAATACTGTCAAATCCGAACCAGCCATCGTACGTGGCTGAGTTGGGATGCCCCTGGCTGTCTACGCAGGCGCCGGTCCCTTGCGCAACATCATGGAAGGTGAACCAGTTCCGGTACGGCGATTGGGTGGATTCACAGGCGCCCTCGGTTGTGTAGTGGTGATAGCGGTCGAAGAAGGGGCTGTCTGACGACATGTGATTGAAGACCCCGTCCAGGATGATGCGCATGCCGCGTTGGTTGGCATGTTTGACCAGGTTTTCCCAATCCTTCTGGGTACCGAAATACGGGTCAATCTTGAAATAATCCTGGGTGTCGTAACCGTGGTTGGAAGCCGAGTCGAAGATTGGGTTGAAGTAGATGGTGTTGACGCCCAGCGACTGGAGGTAATCCAGGTTCTGATCCACACCTTTCAGGTCGCCGCCCATATAGTCGCGCCCGCGTGGGGACTCAAGACCTGTCTGCGTAGGATCGAAGCGCCAGGGACAACTTGTTGCCGTTGCGCCTGCATAGTTATGACAGTAACCTTCGGGCAGGGTACCCCAGGGCAATGCCAGCACCGGGTCGTTGTAGCGCGGATCACCGGTCTTGGGATCGTTGTTGGCGCGCCCATTGCGGAACCGGTCCGGGAAGATCTGATAGATGACAGCACTGCGCACCCAGTCCGGCGCGGCGAAAGACGGGTCATAGGCCATCAGTGCGTAGCTGTTGTCAATCACATTATCACTTGGGCTGCCAAGCCCGCCATCCAGCGCGCCTGTGTTGTCCGCGTAATAAACCGTCTTGGCGCCATCCGTAACAATGAAACGATACCACAAGTTGTTCGGTGTATCGTTTGGCAGTGTGACCGACCAGAAATCGCAACTATCGTTTTCCAATCCAGCCTGGTAGCAGGATATATCGCTGGCCGCCAGCGCCATGTTCAGGATTTGCTGTGCGCCCGCGTTGATATCGTAAAGCCGCATCTTGACATTGGTGACATCGTTGTGGAAGGTGCGGAAGCGGATGGTGACCGGCGTGCCAGCGGGGACTGCGCCGCCCGGCGTGCGGTAAAGTGTATTGCGCGAGTCGTGGCGCAATCCATCCCATTCGACATTGTTGTCGTGGGCATGTGTGGTGGTAGCGATGGTCAGGAGATGGGTAGATGTTTCGTATGAGAAGGTGACAGGCGAATAACCGATAGAAACGGTGAAGGGGACGTTGGGGCCGTTTTGGACGCCATTGGCGCCATAATTTACATCCCAGCTTTCGTTGATGGCAACCTTCGCTTCATAGCTCCCTGCCGGAATGGCAGTGGTGGTAAAGGTATAGGTGCCATCGCCGTCCGGATCCTCGAGCCAGGAACGCAGGCAACCGGGATCCCAATCACCCGAGCACCCGATCTCGCCCTGGAAGCTGCCAGGCGCGGTTGCGATGATCGAGTTCTGATTGTCGGTCACCCAATGGGTTTTATGATCGTAGTAGAACTTGACGCTTGTCTCCGCCCCTAGCGAGAGGGCGATATTTGCCCCGCCTGGCTGAGCATTGGCGCCATAGTTTTCTGCCCAGCTATCGTTGAGAGCGGCCTTGTATTCCCAACCCCCGGCCAGGATGCTGAATGTTCCCTGCCATACATCATCGTTACTGTCATAGGCCAGATGAGTGGCAGCGCAATCCGGTTGCCAGTCACCGGGACAGCCCAATGCGCCCTGGAATGAACCGGCGACGGTGACATTCCCAGGATTGGGTGTATCGGCGCTGGCCACCATTGTTGGTTTCAAGCTCACAAAAGAGCTGATCAGCAGGATCAGAATCCCAATTGCAGAAACCAGCTTTCGAGACTTTTGTATATCCATGGATGCATCTCCTCGACAGATGTGATTGATTTACATGTAGTCGGTCTTGATCGCGATCTGGGAACTTCAACATTGTTATCATATTAGCATAAGCGAAAACGCGAGTCAATCATTGCCTTGATTCCTCGATTACCAGTTGCAAAGGCTTGGAATTCTGTAAAGTATCGTGTAAAATATGCCTGTCCGTCGCCAGGGTGCCCCCCTCATCCTGGCGGCGGGCATTTTGTTTTACGAGGGGTACAATAAAGCAAATCCCACACAGGAGAATTGCCCATGACCATTATCCTCGACGGTTCATCCCTGACCATCGAAAAAATCGTTGCCATTGCCCGCTTCAACGAAAAAGCGGAGCTGGCCCCCGAAGCCCTGGAGCGGATCAAGGTTTGCCGCGCCATGCTGGAGGAGAAACTCGCCAACAAGGAGATCATGTACGGCACGAACACCGGCATCGGCGAGTTTTCGGAGA
>JAKANW010000210.1 GCA_021823555.1 Chloroflexota bacterium | reverse complement strand
ATCCGCGCCAGGTCATCCCGCAGCGGCTGGTAAGCTTCAATGGTCTCGGCCTGCGTGACGATCAGCAGGTCACGACCCCGTGCAAGCTGCAAGCTGACATGGGTGAACGGTTCGAGATGTCCCGCCTTGCGTGATGTAATTTTGCGCGCGCCTTTGGCGATGGCGCGTACCTTGCCCTGTTCGCGCGTGTACAACGTCAACAGGCGGTCGGCTTCGCCCCACTCGCTGTGACGCAGGACAATGGCCTCGGCGCGGAAGGAACGGAAGTCAGTCATCTTTCCTGGCGCGCAGATATTCCCGGAGGATCAAAAAGGTCAATGCCAGTGGGGCAACGAAGGCAAACACGTGAAGTATCCAAATCAAGAAATTGGTGCCGGTCGCGGTGGTACACGGCATTCCCCAGGCCACCATCAAATAGAACAGGCTGGAAACAAAAATCCCCAAGCCGCTCCAACGATTGGCCGCACGCCACACTGATTCGTTGGATAACGTCTCTCGTGTACGAATGCCGTAAAACCAATTTCGCGGCACCAGCCCCAGGATCAAAGGGATCGAAAGCACGAGAAGGATCACCGATGGAATGAAAAAAGGCTGGCGGGTCATATTGATTACCCGGACAGATGCTTGGGAGTAAAAGCCTCAGGCAGGAGGTCGGCCACGGTCATCTCGTGGAGGAGTTGCCCACTTCCGTTGGCGATCAGAACGGTTATGTCCAACCCAAACTCAGCCAACACCTGGCGGCAGGAACCACACGGCGAGCCGCCGTCATCGGTGACAAGCGCCAGGACTTCGAACTCACGCTCCCCCTCCGAGACAGCCTTGAATACCGCCGTCCGCTCAGCGCAGATGGTTGCAGGGTAGGCTGCATTCTCCACGTTGACGCCGGTAAAGACGCGGCCGCTTTTCGTGAGTAATGCCGCGCCCACGCGATAATTCGAATATGGCACGTAGGCATTGCTGCGAGCTCGGTTGGCAAGTTCAATAAGGGATCGTCGTTCCTGCTTGGTCAGAGTCATAAGATATCCTTACGAGAAGGCTCCCCTCATAAAGGCTTAATGATCCTTCTTCGATTTTCTTTCCAATTTTTTGATCGCCCGCGCCGGCACGCCGACCACCAGCGTATCGGGTTGGACATCCTTGGTCACGACCGCACCTGCCCCCGTGCGCGCCCCATCGCCAACTTTTAGCGGCGCAACCAGCATCGTATCCGAGCCGATGAATACGTTCTCGCCGATTTCAGTCGGGTGTTTCTTCTCACCGTCATAGTTGCAGGTGATCGTCCCCGCGCCAATATTGGTCTCCGCGCCGATCTGGGCATTGCCGATATAAGAGAAGTGTCCCATTTTCACACCGGGCGCCAGATAGGAGTCCTTCACTTCGCCGAAGTTTCCCATGTGGACGTGATTTCCCAGGTGCGCTCCCTTGCGCAAGCGGGCAAATGGGCCTATATCCACATCATCTTCCAACCAGGCGCCTTCCATCACCGAAGCCAGCACCCTGCAGCGATTCCCGATCTTTGAATCACGGATGATCGAGTTCGGCCCGACCACATTGCCTTCGCCGATTTCCGTATCCCCATGAATATAAGTATTGGGCATGATCAGCGTATCGCGGCCGATCACCACTCCGACCTCGATATACGTCGAAGCAGGGTCCATCATCGTCACGCCATTCAGCATGTGCCGATCATTGATACGCCGCCGCATGGCAGCTTCGACCTCGGAAAGATGCACACGCGTATTGATGCCAATCGTCTCTTCGAGATCGTCCATTAACGCAGCCTGCACAGGCAGACCATCCCTAACAGCCAGTTCCACCGTATCTGTCAGATAATATTCACCTTTTTTGGAAAGGGGGATGCGATGCAGCGCGTCCCACAGCCAGTCCGCCGAGAAGCAATACGCACCCACGTTCAATTCCCTGACCTGTAGCTGCTCCGGCGTCGCGACGTATTCTTCCACGATGGCATCCACCGTTCCCTGCGCGTTGCGCAGGACGCGTCCGAACCCACGCGGATCTTCGGCCACCACGGTCAGCATCGAAATGGGACCCTCGTTCGCCTTCTGCGCCTCAACCAGTTTCTGCAAGGTCTCGCCGCGCAGCAACGGCATGTCGCCATAGCAGACCACCACGTAATCGGTTTGACCCTTCAGCAAAGACTCGGCCTGCATAACGGCATGGCCCGTTCCCAATTGCGGTTCCTGCAAAACAGTCTGGGCTGAGTCGCCGAGGAATTCCACCACCGCCTCCGCGCCATGCCCAACGACCACCACCGGCTTTTCGAGGGTAAATTGTTTGATGGCTTCCAGCGCGTACCAGATCAACGGTTTACCGGCCACAGGATGTAACACTTTGGGCAGGGACGACCTCATGCGCGTCCCCAGCCCGGCAGCAAGGAGAATAGCTGTTATTTTCATGGAAAATCCCTTAGTTTTGAGTGGTTGAATGGAAACCCTGCTTATATGCTATCCTTGCAAGGCTTCGAGACTCCATAAACAAAAACAGGCTCACGTCCCACGGGAGGCGTAAGGCCTGTTGAGAGAAAAATCCCCGCCTGCGCGGGTCATAAAAGGCTGGGGCGCCTGGATTCGAACCAAGATCCACAGCTCCAAAGGCTGGTGTGCTGCCCTTGCACCACGCCCCAGTGCGGGCAAAATTGTATCACAGGGAAGGCAGTCGGGCAATGTTACTTTTCTTCGCCGGGAGCTAATCCCAGTTGGCGGGCCTGTTCAAACGAGATCACATCCGGGCTGGCCGGTGCATTGCTATGTTTCTCGGCTGCCTCATCCCAGAATGCATTCATCTCGTCGGTCTTCATTTTCTTTTTGTGGGCCTGCTTCAACAGATCTTCCAATTCTGCAGAAGATGGCGGAGCTTCCACCCTGGCCTGTTTCTTCTTCGATGCAGGGACCGGGGTTTCTTCCGCGGGACTCTCAAGCGGTCCCGTCACCCCAAGATGTTTCAATGCCTTTTCGACTTCATCCCGTACTGCCAGCAAGGATTGCACCGTTTCCAGGATCTTTTCGCGGGTGGCCAGTTCATTCCCGGCCATCAACAGTGCATAGGATGAGTTGACAGGGATGAACACCAAATCATGATCACCGCCGCTAAAAACGTGATAATGATCCGGATTCGCCTGGTGGATGAATTTTGAAACCTTCAATCCCGCGCTGAAGATCGCCATCAACGCCGAAAGCAGTGAGACCTCCATGCTGCTGTCGTGCAGATCGCCCGCACGCGCCAGCACGAGGCCGCGGTCGCTCAGCAGGAAAACAGCCTGGGCGTCGGTATCCTGCCTGAAGTTGGCCAGCAGGTCCGAGAGTCGGCTTTGACGCGTAGAAACCTTTTCGTTGGTTTCGGGCGGGAAGATGGTACGCACCAATCCCAGGCTGCGCTCCACCACATCCAGAAAATCGGCCAGTGGGATCGGTTTGTCGAATAAGGCAGCCGCCCCCGCGTTGAACATTTCGTCGCGCGCTTTCCGGTCGGTCATGCCGGTGACTAAAACCACCTTGACATCCGGATGACGGGTGCGGATCTTATGCATCAACTCGATGCCATTCATGCCCGGCAGGAGATAATCTGACACCAACAAATCTATGTGGCGCCGCGAAGCCTCCAGCAGCGCTTCCTCACCCGACGGCGACTCGATGACATCGAATTCGTGGCCGAGGGTATTCAGGGCGGAATGCAATAAACGCAAAATATCGCGCTGATCGTCAACGAGCAGAATGGTGGGAGGCATACATCACCTATTTGACCATCCAACAAGCCACAAAATGGCCGGGAGCGGCTTCACGAAATTCAGGTACCTGTTCCCCACAGACCTTGTCCGCTATTGGGCAGCGCGGATGAAAACGGCAGCCTCTGGGCGGGTCGAGCGGGCTGGGCACATCGCCTTTCAACACCGTGCGCTGGCGTTTGAGCTTCGGGTTTGGAATGGGGATGGCCGACATCAAAGCCTGCGTGTACGGGTGCAGTGGATTGCGGTACAACTCATCACGCGCAGTCAACTCGACCACTTTGCCAAGATACATCACTGCGACGCGATCAGAGATATGTTCCACTACACTTAGGTTGTGGGCTACAAAAAGGTACGTCAGCCCAAACTCCTTTTGCAGGTCTTTCAGGATGTTCAATACCTGCGACTGAATGGAAACATCCAACGCAGAAACCGGTTCGTCACAGACGATGAACTTGGGCCGCAAGGCCAGGGCGCGCGCGATCCCTATACGCTGGCGCTGGCCTCCTGAAAACTCGTGCGGATAACGGCGGGCGTGATATTCCTCCAGCCCCACCTTCTTAAGCGTATCGAGCATCAATCCAAAACGCTCTTTGGGTGAGCCGATCCTATGGATATGCAATCCTTCCATGACCGATTCGCCGATGGGTACGCGCGGGTCGAGGGAGGCGTATGGATCCTGGAAGATGATCTGCATATCGCGGCGTACCAACTTCAACTCCTGGCCGCGCAGTTTGATGACATCCTTCCCATCGAAGCGCACTGACCCGGAGGTTGGTTCGATCAGGCGCAGCATGGAACGCCC
This sequence comes from Chloroflexota bacterium, assembly GCA_021823555.1. Next base: position 1,380 of record JAKANW010000210.1, on the reverse strand, counting down.
CACCGTTGTCTTGCCGCAGCCCGATTCACCCACCAGCCCCAGTGTCTCGCCGTGTTTTACCGTAAAGCTGACGTCATCCACAGCCTTAACCCAGTTGACAACGCGCTGCAACAAGCCTGCGCGCACAGGAAAATATTTCACGAGGTGTTCAATCTGAACGAGGTCCTGGTTCACACCCGTATCCACTTGTTGGGTCATCGTATGCTCCACTGGGGGATTACCGTACATTCAACGGGGCTTTGTGGCCCCGCTCTTCAGAGTTTTGATACAGCCAGCAGCGCACCAGGTGTCCCGGTTTTACTTCACTCAGATCGGGTTTCAGTGCAGTGCAAACTTTCAAACCATATTTTTCACGAGCCGCACAACGCGGAGCGAAACGGCAGCCGGGCGGCAGGTTGACCAGGTTCGGCACCGAACCGGGGATAACATCCAGCCTCTCCTTGATCTCGCCCAGCACCGGGATCGAGCCAATCAACCCCTGGGTGTACGGATGCAGAGGTTGTTCAAAAAGCGAGTCCACATCGGCCTGTTCCACGATCTCACCTGCGTACATCACTGCCACACGTTCGGCCATCTCGGCAATCACGCCCAGGTCATGCGTAATCAGGATAACCGATGTTCCCATCCTCTCGCGCAGATCACGCATCAAGTCAAGGATCTGCGCCTGGATGGTCACATCCAGGGCAGTTGTCGGCTCGTCAGCAATCAACACTTCCGGGACACAAGCCAACGCCATGGCGATCATCACGCGCTGGGCCATGCCGCCCGATAATTCATGCGGATACGCTTCAGCCCGCCGTTCGGCATCGGGAATGCCCACCATCTTGAGCAACTCCACTGCCCGGTTGCGTCCCGCCTCCTTGCCATAATCCTGATGGATATTCAGTACTTCGGCAATCTGATCATTGACTCTGAAGACTGGGTTCAACGCAGTCTGCGGTTGCTGAAAAATCATGGAGATGCGGTTACCACGGACCTTGACCATTTCACTTTCAGGCAGGGTAAGCAGGTTTACCCCATCCAGCAAAATTTCCCCTTCCACTACTTTACCAGGCGGTACGATCAGGCGCATGACCGAAAGTGAAGTTACGCTCTTGCCGCATCCCGACTCGCCCACCAGACCGAGCACTTCGCCGGGATAAACTTCCAAGTTCACCCCGTCCACAGCGTGCACCACCCCGTCTTCCGTATAAAAAAATGTCCTTAAGTTCTTTACTTCCAGTAGAGGTTTCTTGTCAGTATTGGCCACTGGGGACTCCTGATTCATGAATAACTCATTATAGCAAAGATTTATCGTGACGGAACTGCCAGTGAAGGCGCGCCATACAGGCTGGAAATTCCATCCAGGACATTCTCGAACGGATACTGTATGTTGCGGTA
>JAKANW010000209.1 GCA_021823555.1 Chloroflexota bacterium | reverse complement strand
AGAATCTTTTTGTTTTCCACTACGCAGACTAATATTCCAGCCTGCAAACGGATTTGTCCTGCGCCAGCGCTTTGACAAACTTCTCCTGATTCCAAGGCGCGCCCACGGTGCGCCATTCACTGAGGAGCGATTCGCTATTAAGTTCGATGTGAGTCTCTGCCACGCGTAAATGGTAGGCTTTAAACATGTTTCGCAACTGGTCGAGGCGGGCGATGTCGCCTCCGCAGATCTCGATCTTGTAGGTGCGCGCCTCGCGGATCCTGTCAACCCACGCCACCATGCGCGGAAAGATGAGCAGGATGACGAGGATGATGCCAGTGGCGGCCAGCACAAAGTCAATTTGACTCGCGCCGATGCCCATGCCGAGCGCCGCGGCCAGCCAGATGGTGGCGGCGGTGGTCAGCCCGCCGATGCGACCGCCCTCGCGCAGGATGGTCCCCGCGCCGAGGAAGCCGATGCCGGTCACGATGTTGGAGGCGATGCGGGTGTACTCGTTCGGCCCCGCCAGAATGACGGAGAAGATGGTGTAGAGGGTGGAGCCGACGGTGATCAGGATGATGGTGCGGAATCCAGCCGCCTTGTATTGATACTCGCGTTCAAGGCCGATGACGCCGCCCACCAGGACAGCGATGCCGATTTTAATGAGATCTGAGGTGAGGATGTTCATCATTGTATTTTACGATTCTTTCCAAAAATAAGCACGATGAATGCAAACGTCTCGTGCGGATTTACTTTGACCGGTCAGAGGAAGATGCTGCGCCGCTATTTGTTCTTTGCCGCGCGTGTGAGGAAAAACCAAATGAGCGCGCAGGCGCCGCAGTACAACGCTGTAAACACAGACAACAATACCATGTTCGCAGACAGGAACGCGCTCAAGAACGGGCCGTCGGGGTTGAGCATTGTCTGGAGGAAGAGCACGCTCGTCCCAACGAAGAGGATCAGCCAAACGATCGGGCTGAAGGCGAATATGCTCTTGCCTCGCAGGTAACTCAGCGGGAGCATTTCAAAGAAGGCGGTCTGCACGCCTGCGCCAAACGTGAGCAGGAGGACGGTGTTCAACCAGGGATCGGGCGCCTGGCTTGAGAGGAACCAGGCCGTGAGGCTGACCGCCGCGGTGACGACAACAGCGAGGATGTCGAGGCGCGGCCCATTGTATTCTTCCGGCACATCCTCAATGCCTGCCGGGCTTCCGAGCAACAGCCCCGGCGCCAGTTCGGTCAGACGCGAGAAGACAGTGGTGGCGATGACCATGAGGAGGTTGGAACTGTGCAGGCTTACGCGCCCGCTTCCGCCTTTGGAACGCAGATAGAGGTAAACGGCGAGGTCGTCAATCATCGCGACCAGGCCGGTGGAGAAACCCAGGGCAACGATGAGCAGGAAACCATCCTGGTTGATAAATCGGAATGACGGGTCGAGGTATGCCAGGATGGCGCCATAGGCGACAAGGATGATGATAACTTTAATGATAAATCCGAGCCACGGGTTGCGCGAGCGCGTCACGGCCTTGTCCACGCCTCGCACTGTGGAGCGGACTTTGTTGATGGGATTGACGATGAACCCAAAGAGGTGGGCGTAGTCGTCTTCGTGCGCTTCGATGGCGTCATTGAGCAGGTTGCTGAAGAAGCCGATGGCGAGTGCGAGGATGATGGCGAGCAGGAGATTGGTAACGGCAACTTCGGGATTCTGGAAAGCCTGTTCCGGGCCGCGGATGTTGCGCTGAAAGAACGGCAGGTTGAACTGCGATGTGACAGATTCTGCAGACTGGCAGTTCAGCGAGAGCGGTGTGGGGACGCACCCAGCCCGCCACGGGTTAAGCCCGTCAACCAGTCGGGCATAGACGCGGTCTTCCTCCGGCGAGGGGTATTTCACATCATCAGAGACGTCGCCATCCGGAAAGAGCAGGCGCAGGTAACTGTATTGGTCAAGGTTGAGTTGAGTCTGCGAACGGAATAAGATGACAAATCCGCCCGGCGGGATGGTCGTCCCGTTTGGGATGAGATAGGAGGGCGTGTCTTTGCCGGTGTCAATTCTCCAGCCGCTTATATCGGCGGGATGATCGCCCGAGTTGAAAAGTTCGATCCACTGGTCATCGTCGGACTCGACTCCGTCATTGTTCCAATCCTTGAACTTTGCGTTGGAGAGAAGTTCGTTCAGCCGGACCTCGAGAGGGAAGGGCGTGGCGGTTGGGCTGGGCGTCCGGGTTGGCGTATGGGTCGCTGTGGGGCTGGGGGTGAGTGTCGGCGTTTTGGTGGGCGTGTTTGTGGGTAGAGGCGTGTTGCTGGGCGTGAACGTCGGTGTGGGCGTGTCGCTTGGAGTGGCTTTGGTCTTGGTGGGTTTGGGGGGCGGGCTGGTGTTCGTAGGCGTGCATGGGGTGGGACGGCACGCGGCATAAACTACCGACGGAACAGAGGTTTTGTTGTTGGCAAACAAAAAGGCTGTCAGGGCGCATAGAAAGATCACACCAAGAAAAGGAAAGGTCTGCCTCTTGTACATTTGATAAGCCGTCTTCTCTGCCGGATAATTCAGCGGATTTTACTCCAAATAGTAAAATTTGACATTCCTCTGGCGAAACAGCGAGGGCATTGGAAATGATCGTGATTTGTGCTACAGTAGTGTTGGGGAGAAGGATTTGGCGCATTGGCGAAAGGAGACTGCCATGTCACCTCAACCTCGAAAGACCATCCTGCTGGCCGATGACGGTTCGGAGCATGCCCAATCCGCCGTGGCGATGCTCCGTGCGATTCCATTTCCACCGAAGAGCCGGGTACATATCCTGCGCATCTTCCCAATCAAACTCATTTATTAGATAAATCTATAAATATTGAAAAGTATCTTGACTTTCCAAAGGAGACAGGTAAAATTCAGCGCAACACCAAAAGGAGATAGAAATGGCTTTCGAACTTCCCAAACTTCCCTACGCGGTTGACGCGCTCGAACCCTACATTGACGCGCAGACCATGACCATTCACCACGATAAGCACCATCAGGCTTACGTCACCAACCTCAACGGCGCCATCGAAAAGCACCCTGAACTGGCGGGTAAATCTCTCGAAGACCTGCTCAAGGATTTGAGCGCAGTCCCCGAAGATGTGCGCATGGTGGTGCGCAACCACGGCGGCGGCACATGGAACCACTCCATGTTCTGGGAGATCATGGCTCCCAAGTCCGGTGGCGCGCCCGCAGCGCGAAGCGACCTGGCCAAGGCGATTGACGCGGCATTCGGCTCCTTCGACGCCTTCAAGGGTGAATTCGAAAAAGCCGCCAATGGCCGTTTCGGTTCCGGCTGGGCATGGCTGGTGAAGAAGGGAAGCGGCCTGTCGGTTGTTTCCACGCCCAACCAGGACAACCCCATGTCTGAAGGCATGACCCCCGTGATGGGTATTGATGTATGGGAACATGCCTACTACCTCAAATATCAAAACCGGCGCGCCGAGTATGTCACCAATTGGTGGAATGTGGTCAATTGGGACGCCGTCGCTGATCGCTACAATGCGAAATAATAAATCCCTCTCATACACTTGCATCCGCGAAGAAGCCAGATATAATTGAGGTATCTGGCTTTTTCAATTCCAACAAGGAGAAACACATGACTCACATCATCACCAGCTTGTGCCTCCGCGATAGCGGATGCGTGGAAGTCTGCCCCGTGGAATGCATTGTCCCCGGTGTGCCGCAAGCCGAATACCCCTGGTACTACATTGACCCTGCAACCTGCATTGACTGTGGCGCCTGCGTGCCCGAATGCCCCTACGCCGCCATCTTCCCCGAATCCGACGTCCCCAGCGCTTATACCGCCAAGGGCGGCGAATTCATCTCCAGGGTCGGCCTTACCGGCCACTGGGAAGGGACCAACCACCACAACGTCAAGGTTACGCTAGAGACCGTCAAGCAACTCAGCGCTGGCGAGGTCGTGGACCTGACCGCCGACATCCAGTCGAATTATCAATACTTTGAGTCCGGTCCGGGCTACAAGGCCAACGATACCGACGAAGCCAAGGCTGCGCGCGGATAATCCATCCCGATTCCCTCTTAACGTTCAGCCGGGTCCACACGGACCCGGCTGATTCTTTTTCCCTTGCAGACAGCGCTCCTTGCCATCCTTACGCTGTCTTGAGTGGAGGGCGGAGCGAAGTTTCTCCGCTCGTAGTTGAAGAAGGCTCTGCTCAGCGCGGCAATGCGCTGATATCAGGATCATAGACCTCTTGCAAACGTGCGCTAAAGAGCGCCTAGTACGCTCTGGCGCAGGAGACGTTCTCTAACGCCGGCTGACTGATGCCAGAGGCCAAATAAGTCAAGTTACAAGATGTCGCGTTACTCTCCCCGCACCGGACTGCCGCACCAATTGCACTCCGCAGTGACCTCATCAATCCATTCCACATCATCCGCGCGGACCGGGCCGCCGCAACCGGGGCAGTGTGTGGGCAGGATGGGCTTCTTTGCCGGGGCCGGCACGGCGGCTCCCATCCCGGCGGGCGCGGCGGGGAGATTCTTTTGCAGCCACTGTGAAATTTCCTGCGCCTCGGCGGTCAAGCCGTTTTGATTCAGTTCTGCCACCACACGGTTGCCCGCGTGGAAGAGTTGACCGTATAATCCCATGTGGAGCATGGTGCCGAGTCCCATTTTGATATGTTGGACGCCGATGGGTTTTTGCCCGGCCAAAATGCGCGCTCGCCCGGCTTGCAGGTACATCTGTCCGGTCTTGGGGTGTTGGCGGTTTTCACCGGCGTGGGCCAGTTTTTCAAACGTCTCCGCCGCTGCGGCGTAATTCCCGGCGGCCATCAGTTCATGGGCGCGGCGCAACATCGGCGGGACATCCGGCCGCGCCGCCTGACGCATGGCTCGACGAAACGATCTGCGAAACATAATAAGGCTCCTTTGCTGAAAATAATTTGGCTGATCGGAATAATATGACAGCGCAAGGTTGGGCTGACGTTAGAGAACGCCCGCTGCGCCCGCAGCGTAAAAAGCGCGCTCTAGCGTCGGACTTTGCGCTGCAATAATGGCTCTATCCATTGGCCGTCCATTACTCTTCGATCAAACTCACAGCCCCAACCTCTTCCAGCAATTCGCGGCTTCGCGGATCTTCGCTCATTTCGATGCGCCTCGCAAAGACGAGGAATCCGGTGTGCGCCACCATGCGGTCGGTGGGACGGAAGCGGGTGGGCTCGGGCTTGTAGTAGCGGAGCAGCATCTCCGCCACTTCGATGAACGCGAAACGATGCAGGCGCAGGGCGTGCAGAACCTTCTCTACCTGGTTGACAGTGGGAATCAATGTGCAGAAATATCCCCCCGGTTTAAGCGCAGCCCGAACCTGCTCGATGTAATCGTAGGGATTGGGCACATCGAGGAAGAACGCGTCTGCGTCGGTTTCATCAAGCCCCTCGGCGATGTCGCGCAGTTTAAAGTCCACGCGTGATTCGAGGCCGACGCGGGCGAGATTCTTGCGGGCGAGATTCTGAAAGTCCTGTCGCTGCTCGTAGGAGAAGACGCGCCCCTCGGGGCCGACCGCGTGGGCCAGCGCGATCGTCATGGACCCCGATCCGGTCCCTGCCTCCACCACGCGCTGCCCCGGCCCGACGCTCATCGTGACGAGGATGAAGCCAATGTCTTTTGGATAGAGGATCTGCGTGTTGCGCGGCAGTTCGTTGAGCAGGTCGGCGAGCGAGGGCTGGAGCAGGAAGAACGGCGCGCCGATGTGACTGAAAACCTGCGTGCCGTACGAGAGGCCGATCAAGTCGTTGTGTTTGAGCACGCCCCGATGAGTTTGCAGTTCGCCGTCGGGGACGAGCGTGAAGATGAAATGTTTGTGGCGCAAACCGACAAGTTGGACAACGTCACCGGCGGCTGCGCGAGAGGAGGATGGGTTCCAGGGCATGAGTCTATCTTATCACTGTCTCCGGGTTTTCCGGTTCGCTTGGGGGAAGGTTCGATACGGGTAAGGTTTCCATGGCAACGG
>JAKANW010000208.1 GCA_021823555.1 Chloroflexota bacterium | reverse complement strand
AGGTAAGACGTTAGATCGGCTACAACCTCGTTCGCATCCCAGGCACGCGCCTGTTCGGGCAGGGCAATCACCACGTCAGGGCGGTCGGGAGTCGGCAATGCCGCGTTCACGGTATCAAACAGATTGCTGTAATTAACCTGGCTGGTCGGCGCTACCTTGATGCCCCACTGGTTCTGGCTGTTGAACTCTGCGACCATCGTCCCGAACAGACTGGCCTCAACGCCGAACCATGGATGCCAGACTTTCAATTCGACGCCACGCAGCGCATCCACCGTGACCCCGGAGCTGGTCGCCGTTGCGAAAGGTGTGAACGTAGCCTGAGGCGTTTTTGTGGCTACCTGCGCGGCGACAGGTGTTCGCGTGACGGATGGCGCGCAAGCCGCCAGGAGCAGCGCCAGCGCGAAAAGAGACGAGATGGTTCGCTTCATTCGCTAAAACGCGACGAAGGGCACAGGACTGAAAACCAGCACGAACAGGATCAGCACCACCAGCGCCAGGGTGCGACGCGGTGGGTCAAGCTGCGTAATTTGGTCGAGCGGCTCGGCATGGACGCGTCCCAACCACAAAAGCAACACGGCCCACAACCACCAGCCGGACCAGAAAAAGCCAAACAATCCCAGCAACAACAGGATGAAGGGGAAAGCCTTGCTGGCCTTTTCCCCGAACAACCCGTAGATAACGTGTCCACCGTCCAGTGTGCCAGCCGGAATCAGGTTCAGCGCAGTGACCAGCAGCCCGGCCCAGCCTGCAAACGCGACCGGGTCAATCATCACATCCTTTCCGCCAAGGGGAATGGGCAGGCCAGTGAAGAAATAATGCAGCCAGTAGGTCAAAGGAGATTGCCCGTTATAACTGGCCGGCGCGGGCAATAATTGGCCGAATCTGAGATATTTCATGCCAAGATAAAGCAGGGAATTGCCCTCGATGAAACTATCCTGTGGACAGGTGTAACTGCCATCTTTGAAAAAGGATGGGTTCGCGCAATACGTCTGCTGGCCGGGTTGGACAGCGGGGTAAACGAAATCAACCACCTTTTCCGTTTTGGAGAGCGACAGCCCCAGGAATAGAACGGGAATGGCTACCACCAGTCCTGCCAAAGGGCCAGCCACGCCAATATCAAACAGGACGCGCTTGTTTTTAGGTGTGCCCTGCATCAGGATGGCTGCGCCCATCGTTCCCAACGGGCTGAATGGCAGTGGAATAAAGTAAGGCAGCGTGGCAGCCGTCTTGTGATGGCGGCTCATCAGATAATGCCCGAACTCATGCGCCAACAAAATTCCCAGCAGGCTGAGAGCGAACGGCCAGCCTGTGAAGATATTCTTGACCAGGAACAGCACCTGTCCCCACAGATCATTTGGCATGGACGCGTTCGTTGGAACGCCTGCCAACAAGACGCTGAAGACGGTCAGGATGAACAGGATAATATTGATCGAAACGCGCGCAGGCTTCGGGTCGGGGCGACGCGGCGCCAGCAGGATGACTTGTCCGCCGTCCTTTTCGAGGCGGAACAGGGGCGTAATCCCGTATGGAAGGAGCGAGTCGCTCAACTGGTCATACGCGGCCACGGAGTCATCCATAATCAACCGGCCGCGATACCGGACAATAAATTGGCGCGGGTCGCCCGCGGTCAGATCTTCAATGCGAAAGACGCGTGCGACCAGGTTGGTCAGAACTTCAGTTTCAGGGAATGTCATGGAACACCTATATTAGACCATAGACGGCGGACAGTGGACGAAGCCATCATTACAATCTCTCGTCCACCGTCCAGTACAGGCGGGAGTGGATGGGAGTCGAACCCACCGCGGCCCGCAACGCGACCCGCCACAGGTTTTGAAGACCAGGAGACCCACCGGGACCTAACCACTCCCACGGACAAGCATACCCGATGCAAGGAGGATTGGCAAGTAAAAGCCATCGCTGGTGGATTTTCTAACCGGCCATTAATAAGGACTGGATTTGCATCCAAATTTGCTTGAAAAAATCAAGAAGGTAAGGGAACAGAGCGATCATCACTGCCACCGCACAAAGAACCGCCAGCAAGGCCAATCCGCCCATCCACAGGCCGGTTATTGCGAGCACGCGCCCTCGTTCACCGGTTTGGCGGATCCGCTGCAAGGCGGTCATTCCCATCCACAGGGATGCCAGTCCCAGCAGGACTGCGAAAGGATAACAAACCAGTGAAGTAAGAGGGATCGGCGCGATGCCAATGCAAAAAGCGATGAAAGTTAGGATAGAAAAAATCAGGCTGAAGATCGCCTGACGATTGACGGGAAGTTCCGGTTGGATACCCATGATCGGCCCATAAAAAGGGAAACCGCCCTTCCGGCAAGGGCGGTTTTCTTACTACCTGTCGGGGCGAGAGGATTTGAACCTCCGACCTCTTGCACCCCATGCAAGCGCGCTAGCCGGACTGCGCCACGCCCCGATTGGCAAGGGGGTATTATAGCCGTATTTGGGATTTCTGGCAAATAATTTACACAAACGCATCCCCCTTTATGCTAAAATAAGACTCACGGAGTCTCCTATGTCAGATATGATAGAAGTAGTGATTGATAGCGTCCGCGTCAGTCTGATGTCGCCGCAGCGGTTGATTGTCCTGCGGCAGACCGATGTTGAGCGTTTTCTCACCATCTGGGTCGGGCCTTATGAAGCCGAAGCCATTACTGTTGCCCTGCAAGAGATCGAGATGCACCGCCCGCTTACCCATGACCTGCTTAAAAACGTCTTCACTGCATTCAATGCCCGCATCACACGCGTGGAGGTGCTCAACCTGCGCGAAGACATCTTCTACGGTAACATTGTTGCCGAGGTGGACGACCGCGAGATCAACGTAGATGCCCGTCCCTCCGATGCCATCGCCCTGGCTGTACGCGCCCACGTGCCCATCTTCGTGCATTCCAGCGTGATGGAAAGCGCCGGTATCGTCCCGGAACAGGATATGCCCAATCATCCTACCGATGAAGGGACCTCCTCAAAAGAAAAACCTGGTGGTGAGACGCCCGAGATCTCGGAAGACCGCCTGTCCATTTTCGAGGACTTCCTCGACAAACTGGACGATAAAGATAAACCGGACGACGACTCGCCCCCGACCAAAAACTGATCCCGCCAAATGACCGATTTCCTGCCTCCTGAAGAATCCACCGCCCCCGCCACCCCCAGCATACCGCACAGCCGGGAAGCCGAAGAAGCCGTCGTAGGGGCGGTGCTCATTAATCCAGAAGTCTATTATGACGTGGCGCAGTTCCTGGATGCAGAAGATTTCTACATCCACCGCCACAAATGGATCTGGGAAGCTTTCACGCGCCTGCACGAACAACGCATCCCCATGGACCTGCTGACCGTGGCCGAGGAACTCGACCGAGTCGGCCAACTGGAGGAGATCGGCGGCCCGGCCTACCTGACCGCGTTGGTCAACCAGGTGCCTTCCTCGCTCAATGCCGAATCCTACGGGCGCATTGTGGAGGGGCATTCTATCCGCCGCAAGATGATCAACGCCGCCAACAAGATCGCCTCGCTGGCCTACAACGAAGAGAGCGTGGTGGATACGGTCATGGACGAGGCCGAGAAAGCCGTCTTCAACGTCAGCGAGCGGCGGCTCAAGCACGATGTCCAGCCCATCCGCGAAGTGCTCAGCGATTACTATGACCGCATTGACGACCTGGCCAAGCGACCCGAAGAGATCTTTGGTGTGCCGACCGGATTCATTGACCTTGACCGTATGTTGAGCGGTTTGCAGCCCTCGGACTTGCTGATCATCGCCGGTCGTCCGGGTCAGGGTAAGACTGGTTTCCTGCTTTCCGTTGCCAAGAACGCCGCGTTGACCCATAAGAAACACGTTGCCATCTTCTCGCTGGAAATGTCGAACGAGCAGGTGGTGCAGCGTCTCGTAGCGCAGGAGACCGGCATTGATTCCCAGCGCCTGCGCACCGGTAAATTGCAGGAGGACGAATGGCCTTTGTTTACTCACGCCATCGAGGTCTTCTCGGATACAAGAATCTTTTTGGACGATACCCCGGCCATTACCCCGCTCCAGCTCCGCACGAAATGCAGGCGCCTGCACATGGAATATAACCTGGACCTGGTCATCGTGGATTATCTGCAATTGATGGGCGGCGACACGCGCACCGATAACCGCGTGCAGGAAGTCTCGTATATTTCACGCAACTTGAAAGTTTTGGCGCGCGAACTGAACGTGCCGGTGCTGGCTGCCGCACAATTATCCCGTGCGGTCGAGCAGCGCTCCGACAAGCGGCCTGTGCTTTCGGATTTGAGAGAATCGGGATCCCTCGAGCAGGATAGTGACATCGTCATGTTCATCTACCGTCCCGATCAATACGAGAAAGATACGAGCAAACAGAATGTGGCTGAGATCATCATTGCCAAGCACCGTAATGGACCGGTTGGCAGCGTGGAGTTGATCTTCCGCAGCTCGCTGGCAAAGTTCGAGAATGCCGCCACGAAGCATGTGCAATTTAACGAGTAGGGGCGGGTCTGGCAGATTGAGCAAACCGCACTGATCGTCCAGGGAGACCCACCCCTACGCAGACCATGAATAAATTCAACGGCTTTACCTCCTCCGAAACATTCACATCCGTCCCTGACACGTTCTTCCGCGAGTTGTTGAGTCAGATCGATGACGCGGAGGAGTTGCGGGCGACGCTCCATGCCATTTGGCGGATCGAGCACATGGAAGGATCTGTCCGCTTTTTGCGGCGCGCGGACTTTGGCGCGTTCGCCGCGGGCGTGGATAAAGCCGTCTCGCGCGGGAGCCTGCTCAAAGTCGAGAATGAGGCGGGCGAGTTTTTCTTCCTCAATTCGCCGCGCGGACGCGCTGCCGCGGAAGCGTTCGCCAAAGGGCAGTGGCGCGAGTCCGCCAGGATCACGTCCGCGCCGCCCATCGAACGTCCGAATGTATTCAAGTTGTACGAGGAGAATATTGGCCCATTGACACCGTTGATCGCCGATGCGTTGAAGGATGCCGAACAGTCCTATTCGGAGGCGTGGGTGGCCGAGGCGATTGAGATCGCAGTCAAGCGAAATATCCGCAACCTGAAATATATCGAAGCGATTTTAAGACGGTGGAAGGAAAACGGGAAAGATGAAAGAAAAGATCAGCAAGACGCTGTCAAAGGTTTTGACCGATACACAGAAGGCGAGTTCGCCGAATATCTCAAGCGCGATTAAGGCCACGCTGGGAGACCCGAATTGCCCGCATTGCGACGGCGCAGGATACGTTCGTTATGATGTGCCGCTGGGCGATCCGAAGTTCGGGCGGCTGGAGCCATGCATCTGCCGCAGCGCGGAGATCGCCGATGGGGCGCGCCAACGCCTGTTCGAGTTGAGCCGTCTTGACCGTTTGAGCCACCTGACATTTGATAACTTCGAGGCGCGGGGAAACAGAAACGCAAAGTTCATGACGCCGCAGGACGCGCACAGTCTGCAAGCCGCGAGGGAGATGTCCGAAAATTTTGCGCGCAATCCGCAGGGCTGGCTGTTGATCGAGGGTGGATACGGTTGCGGCAAGACTCATCTCGCCGCGGCCATTGCGAACTTGGCGGTTGCGATGGGCACGCCGACATTGTTCATCACCGTCCCCGATCTGCTGGACACGTTGCGCTTCGCGTTCAGCGACCCCGAGACCACGTTCGAGGCGCGCTTCGAGGAAGTGCGCGGCGCTGACCTGCTCGTGCTGGACGATTTCGGCACGCAGAACGCCACGGGCTGGGCGCAGGAAAAATTGTTCCAGATCATGAACTACCGTTACATCAACAAACTGCCGACGGTCATCACGACGAACCTGATGTTAGACGAGATCGAGAGCCGCATTCGCTCGCGCCTGCAAGACGAGGAGTTCGTGGCGCACGTGCGAATCACCGCGCCCGATTACCGCCGTCCCACCGAGACGAGCAACCCTGGCATTTCGATGTTGTCCCTGCCCGAGATGAAGGTGATGACGTTCAGAAA
>JAKANW010000207.1 GCA_021823555.1 Chloroflexota bacterium | reverse complement strand
CGTGTACGGATTTGGCCTCCAACAAAACCTGCCGATCGTCGAGGTGGCATCCATGGATGACCTGGCCAAACTGGCCGAACGACAAAATACAGTGATCACGCACATGGCGCTCAATTTCCTTCATTACTACATGGTGCAAAGCAACGGGGTCATATACCGATACGTGATCAGTACAGGCCAAAAGGGCATGGTGGAAATGGAACAACCCGCCTTGCCTCAGCTATATCCGCTCAACAACATCGAGAACGATTATATAGATGCTGACCCGATCGGGGATGACCAGTACAGGTATCGGGTCAATATAAATCAAAACAGACACGCACAAACTGAGCCAGACCAAACTGTGTTGTTACACAGAATCAAGTTATGAAATTTCCATCCCCTCTGCAATTGATGGCGTTCGGCGCGTCGACCCTGATCCTGTTCAGCGTTGTAACGGCTATCGCGGCCACCAATACGGTCCCGCCAACCCGCCTCGATCTCAAAACCGCGTCCATCGGCCTCAACGACATCAAACCCTCAGCGTGTGCGGGAATCTTTCTGACGAACCTGGTCACCGGCGCAGGGACGATAACCGGCACCGCAGGCAATGACCTAATCCTGGGCAGTCCCAGCGCGGACACGATTGACGGACTGGGCGGCGATGATTGCATCCTCGGCGGCGGCGGCGATGACCAGATCACAGGCGGCGACGGAAGCGATTTCTGCCTCGGCGGCCCCGGCACAGATACATTCACAACCTGCGAGGGCGAAAGCCAGTGAAATGGGTATTTGGGGGTCACAGCGTCGGGCGGGCCTTTCGGCCCGCCCGATTTTCATTCCAGAACAATATGTAATCAAGCGAACGCATGTGTATTGATTGATTTCAAGTCAAGCATCCACGCTCACCCACTGATCGCGTCCGCCATTCTTAGCCTGATAAAGCGCCTGGTCGGCGCGGTTCAGCAGTGCTTGCCAGTCCTCTCCGTGAGGGTGATATTGTGCGACGCCGATGCTGATGGTCATGTGAATCACATGTTTACCGGAGATAATCGGAGTGGATCGAACCTGTTCACACAGACGCGCCGCCTGTTCATTCGCAGCCTTGACCGTGCTATTGGGCAATATCACCAGAAACTCTTCGCCGCCATAGCGTCCAACCATATCGGGCAGGCGGATGTGCTCGCGCAATTGCATCGCGACGAACTTGAGCACATCGTCACCTACCGAATGACCATGGGTATCGTTGACCAGCTTGAAATGATCGAGGTCTAGCATCGAGACGGAAAGCGGTGTATTGTAACGTTCAGAGAACATAACCTGGCGCTGCAAATCGGCGATGATCTGGCGGCGATTGGGGAGATAGGTTAACGAGTCGGTATGTGAAACCTCGTCCGCCTGGGCAATGACAGCCTCTACTTCTTTTTGTTTTCTTTCGAGAGAACGTTTCGTATCGCGCAGTTCTGTATTGACACGTTCAAAGTTCTTGATAAGGCGCTGATATTTTTCCGGCAGGTCGAAGGCGGTGAACACAGGCTCACCGAAAAACAAGATGCGGCCATCCTCCAGCGGGATCAGGAGGCACGCAAAACGCCGAGGCTGATCCTCCGGACCGAAATCCAGTTGACCTTCATTCATTTTGTGTGTGCGCCGCGCGTCGCGGAATGATCGTTCGAACTCCGGCTGTGAAGCGGGAGAGACGAACTCCCGGAACGCTGCCGCATTTGACAGAGTTCTCCTGAGCGCGTCAAAGGCCGGATTTGATGAGACCAGCCTGCCATCTGGATTCAACAGGGCCATCAGGGTACGCGTCGATTCCATAAACGACGCAAGGCCATATTGGGCCACCAACGCAATCAGTTCTTTATCGGATTTGGTTTTAGATGGCAATCTGTCTCCCAGCAACGAACCCGATTATCCAGCAATGCAATTCTACCTCGTCAGGCGCGTTTTGCGGCAGGGTGTGAACTGACCCGTAAATCAGGAAGATTTGACAGTTGGCTGGGGCGGCGTCTCAAGGTAGACCAACGCTTTATCGTCATTGTAGGACAACAATTCAGCGTAGCGGCCCCAATTGATCAGGGTATCCAGTTGTTTTTCGGCTTCTTCCTTTGGGAATTCCAACTCCAATGCGGTTTGAATCACATCCCAATCCAGGGCACGGTTTTCAGAATGGGTTAACATGGTCGTGAGCCAGCGCACCAGAGGCAGGCGGCGGATGCGTGTGGCGAAAATTTCCTTGCGCGCCAGGATGCTTGCTTCGGCAAAAGTTTCACCAAGCGATGTCAGGCTGATGTCGCCCTTCTCAACGATGGCAAAACTCAATATTTCGGCGGCTTCTGTGAGATTTAAGACATGATTGGAGTCAATGCCCAATTCATCCGCCATGCGGTAAATATCGGCGCGGTCTTCCGGCAGGTCAGAGAGATATTCCAACAAACCAGCCAGGTCGGTGATCGTCACCTGGGGCAATACACGCGTACGGCCTGGCTCGCCAGGGGCGCTGCCCAACTCGATGTTTTCCGTTTCCGTCTGGCCTGCCAGCATTCCATATACTTCATCCACGACTCCCTGGAACTCCTCCGACTTGCGCTGGCGGGGATGCGGCAACTCCACTTTCACCTCCGCGATAATGCGGCCCGGTTCCTTATCCATCACTACAATGCGGTCAGCCATAAAGACGGCCTCCTCAATATTGTGGCTGACCATCAGAATCGCTTTCGTGGGAATGCTGCCGCTGGTCCAGAGTTCCATCAATTCACCGCGCAGGGATTCGGCGCTTAAAACGTCCAGCGCGGAGAAAGGTTCGTCGAGACAAAGCAGTTCAGGTTCCACCGCCATTGCCCGCGCGAAGCCCACCTTTTGACGCATCCCACCTGAAAGTTCACGCGGATAGGCGGTTTCAAATCCATCCAACCCAACGCGGTCAATCAGGTCAAGGGCGCGGGGCGTGCGGATATTGGATGGAATAGCGCGCGCCTTAAGCGCCAAATCCACATTTTCAAAAACTGTCAGCCAGGGAAACAAAGCAAAGGTTTGAAAAACAATCGTTGCATGAGGATTGACCCCCTGCAAAGGTTGATCGCGGTAGAGTACCCTTCCCTCAGACGGCTTTTGCAATCCCGTGATGATACGCAGCAATGTGCTTTTGCCGCAACCTGACGGTCCAAGCAGAGCCACAAATTCACCCGCAAAAACTGTGAGGTTGACATCCTGGACTGCTGTAAATCGGCGCTGGCCGCTGGTGTAAATTTGCTGGACGTGGCGTAATTTGAGCAATGAATTGTTCGTATTATTGGTTACCATGAGATCACTCCATTTGATATTTTTCTTCCGCGACCTTATACAAGCGGCGCCAGAATAGGCGGTTAACCAGCACCACTACCAGGATCATGCTCAAGGTGGCAGCCAGCAGCAAAGGATAGTCACCGCTGGCAGTCGCTTGCGAGATCATCGAACCGATGCCGGTAGCAAACATTGTCTTCCCGCCGAAATGAACATATTCCGCCACGATGCTGGCGTTCCATGCGCCGCCACTGGATGTGATCGAACCGGTGATAATGTAGGGGAACAGGGCGGGCAAAATCAAGGTATGCCACTTTTCCCATTGCGAGAGTCCCAGCAGGGAGGATGTGTACTTCAGGTCCTGGGGAATCGCGCTGGCTCCAGCAATGATATTGAACAACAAGTACCATTGCGTGCCCATCAACATCAGGAAGATGGCTGCGATATTCAAGCCGCCCGCCATGTTGATAAAGAATAACAAGATGATGGGAAAGATGGCAGTCGCGGGCACCGCGGCTGTCACCTGGACGATGGGCTGGAGCACCGTGGCCACGCGACGGTTTGTCCCGATGGCAACGCCAACAGGGATTGTCCAGGCCAGGGCAATGACCAGAGACACGGCCACGCGCAGGAGGGTTGCCAGCAAGCCGATCCCAATTTGCCCCCATTCCGGTCGCGGAACCGAGATCAACATGAGTGTGGCGCGATAGCCGCCATAGAGGATGACGCCGCCGATGAAGATATAAAAAAGGATCAACTTCCAATCTGGGCTGGAGCCGCTTCCTTCCATACTTGATTTCATGGGCGCGCGGCGAACCAGCCAATGGTCAAAATTTTCGGTAAAACGCCCGAAAAGTGTATTTGTCCATAAGAACAGGCGGGAGGTATGAATTAGATCATAGAACCAGGAGGTCGGCGGTTCGTCGCTCTCCACCATTTCCACTTTGAAGCGGTCGGACCAGGCCAGCAGCGGACGCCAAACAAGCTGGTCGAGCGCCACAATGGTCAGGATCAAGGCGGCAAGTCCGAATGTGATCGAGCGAAAATCGCCCTGGTTGGCGGCTTCCTGAAGATAGGCGCCTAGCCCCGGCAGGCGAAAGTCGCGTGAACCGACCGTGAAGATTTCCGCCGCCATCAAGAAGAACCAGCCGCCCGCCCACGACATGACGCTGTTCCAGATCAGGCCGATCATGGCGAAGGGCAGTTCCAGGTCCTTGAAACGGAGCCATGTGTTCAGGCGGAAGATCGAACTTGCCTCACGAAGTCCAACAGGGATGGTGGTCAGGGATTGATACCAGCCAAATGTCATGTTCCAAGCCTGGCTTGTAAAGATCAGGACGATCGCAGCCAGCTCAGTGGCTATCCTTTGCGGCAGGATGGCGCTAAGCCCAAGCAAAACGACGGGCAAAAAGGACAGGATGGGCACACTCTGCAATACGTCGAGCAATGGAACGAGTATTGTCTCGGCGCGACGATTGTATGCTGCGGACCGTCCGTATGTGAGTGTGAATAATAACGAGAGAATATACGCGGCCAGCATCCGCCCGACCGAGAGCAAGGTGTACCACGGCAGGGCGGAAGGGTTGAGTGAAATCTGTGGGCCTTCGACAATGGGCGGTGAATCAAATGCAAGACGCGCGCCCCCATACAAAAGCACAGCCATCAGAAGAATGACGATGACATCCCCCCATGTAAATGAGCGGTCCAAACGTTTTCTGGGGGGTAAGATATTTTGAAGCAGGCCCATGTCACCTCTACAAAAATGCCCCACGTCAGTTGGGGCGCAGGGCAGGACGTGACTCGAGCAAAGACAAGTCTAAACCAGGCCCAACATGATCAACCGACGGGGATGATGGGTATTACTATGATCAGAATCGAGCGACTGAAGGCTTTCCATAAACGGGGTGACTATAATCCTTCCAAAGATTCATGTCAAGGAATATCAATTTCGGGGATGCTTCGCGAGAGAAAGCGCCGAAGGTGGAGGGAGTTGCCTCCCCGCCAAAGCTGGCAAGGACGAGGAATTACATTAATTCTTTCCGCACCGCCTCGCGCAACCCATCAGGCAACCCCGACAAATCCACCCTCACATCCCCAACCATAATCCTTGACAAGACCCTGCCCAACTCGCACACCTCCGCAGGGACACTCGAATCCGCCGCCATCTTCTGCGTTCCTACAAAAAACCTGACAGGTTTCCGCAGAACCTTGATCGTCAGACTCTGTTCCCATTCCGAGAAGTTCGATCATCACGCGCCATGATAAAACCTGTCAGGTCTGCTTACAAACAAAATCGGGGTTCCTCGACTTCGATCTATTTCACAACTTTTAGAAACTCGTCTGCTGAAACTTTTGCCTGCTTGAGAATGCTATGCAATGTCCCAATGGCGACTTCACCGTGCAAAGGGACGACGCAGCCAACACTTCCCTCTGGTGTGGACTTTTTCATAACAACATGGCTTCCGCGTTGACGCGCCTGAATGAAGCCAAGCCGTTCCAATGCTCGGATGATTTCCTTTCCAGATAAATGTGGCAGGTTAGGCATACGTCGCCACTTCAAAAGTGGTCAACAATGGATGGCTGGTTTCTGGCAGGGGAAATTCTTCCAGATAAAGTTCGGTTGCTTCTTTGAGATTGGCAACCGCTTCTTCGACAGTTTTCCCCTGGCTGACCGTCCCCACTTCGGGGCAATCTGCCACA
>JAKANW010000206.1 GCA_021823555.1 Chloroflexota bacterium | reverse complement strand
CGGTCGCCTTCGACGAACACGTCATGTCCCACCGGGATGTGCGCAAACGAGGCGGCCTGTTGGAACTCGCGCACCAGCGCCGCGTCCGCGTCTTGCAGGAAGGGCATGGATTGAACGATGCGGTGGAATTGATTGGCGTCAAGCATGGCAAATCGAATGGCAGCAATTTACGGCGTCACCGTTTGCGTAAGCGGAAACTCGGTGGACGGCGATTCGGTCACAGGAGATTCGGTGACCGCAGGCGACTCGGTCATTTCCGGTGTGAATGTAATCGTTGGGATGGGCGTGGCCGGGCCGCCGCGTTGGACGTCCACCCACATTTGCTGGCCGTCGCTGTAAATTTCGATCCAGCCATTTTCGTCGGTGCGCAGCAGCGGGCGGTCGCCCACCGCGTCCAGGGTTTCGAGCGGCGGCAGGCCGTTGATATCGCCCGCGGCCACGCTCAGGATCACGGTTTGCGGGTCGAGGTTGGCGATCCACTCTGGCGGGTTGACTTGCGCGTAGCCCGAGTCGCCCAGCAGGAGTACGTTCACTTTGCCGATCGTTTTTCCAAAACCAAGTGTGGTCAACGTATCAAAGCTCGAACCAACCGGGAGCAGGGCGCGGAAGCCTTGATATTCGACCAGCAGGACCGCGCCGCGCGGGTCGACGGCGAGCACCTTCAGCATTGCGCCGCCGCCGAGATCGAGCACCTGATCCTGCTCCGCCATCGTCACTGGGACCACGTGGCTGGTCAGCCATTGGTCGAGCGCGCGTGACGAGTAGGAGGCTTCCACATTTCCGGCCCACAGCACCTGGTCCGGCGGATAGCGGTCCATGAGACGTGGCAGGGCGGTCATCTCCTCTTCGCGGGTGGAGGCCACCACCAGCCAATCCAGTTTGCGGTGGAAGAGCGGCAGCCGTTCGCCGAGCTGACTCGAAAGCTGCGAGAGGCTTTCCCCGCCATTGACCAGCACCGTTCCGCCGGTAGGCGATTGGATCAGGATGGCGTCGGAGGAACCCACGTCGAGGAAGGTGATGTGCAATTGACCATCGGGGGCGGCGAGGGCGGCGCGCCAGATTAGGATGGCGAAAATGGTCAATCCGGAAAGAACCGCCCAAACCGGGATGCGGGGGAAACGGTCGCGCAGGCGTTGGTAAAAATTCGTGAGCGGCACCCAGCCAAAGGTCAGGCCGAGAAGCGCCGCGTACCAGAGGACCACGCCTGTCAGCGGGAAGTCCACCGAAATGGCCGCACCGGGCAATCGGGCAAAGGATTCCACCATGTTGATGGTGTAAGTGACGAACGGCCAGGCGACGAAGGCCACGGCCTGCCCAAGCGGATGGAAAATCATGCCGAAGATATCGGCCAGCCCGCCGAGGATCATCACCGCGGGTTGGGCTGGCAGGATGAACGGGTTGGCGATAAACGAAACGAGCGAGAGACGGTTGAATTGGTAGGCCATGATCGGTAGGGTGGTAATTTGCGCGGCGAGAGTGAGCAGAAAAAATTCGGAAACGGGTTGGGAAATTTTTTCGACGGTTTCGGGCGGCAGGTTGAATTTGGAGATCAGGCGCGTGGCGAGCAGAGACAGCGGTTCGCTGTAGAGGATTAAGCCAAGCGTGGCGGCGAAGGAAAGTTGAAAGCCCACGTCGCCGAGGTAGAGCGGATTGTAAAGCGCCATTCCGGCCGCGACGGTGAACAACGTGTTGAGACCGTCCTGCCGCCGGCCAAAGTGACGGGCGACAAGCGCCACCACGCCCATGAAGGCAGCGCGCACCACGGCCGCGTCCGCGCCGACGAGCAGGGTGTAGAAGATGATGCCGATGGCCGCGAAGACCGCGCCGCGCCGCGGACCGAAGACCCGCCCAAAGAGCGAAAGGAAAATGGCGGCAATGATGGCAATGTTAAAGCCGGAGATGGCGATAATGTGCGCTGTGCCGGTATCTTTGAAGGCTTGCTGGAGATCATTGGGCAGACCGTTGTCCATGCCGAGCAGGATGCCTGCCAACAGGGACGCTTCAGGGTCCGGGAAGAGGCGGTAAACCTCGTCGAGGGCGTGCGCTTTGAGAGCGTACATCTCCGCTTCGAGGAAGTTGCCTTGCTTGCCCGGCAGACGCGTAACGTCGGCGCTGGTCATGTAGGAATGGACACCCTGGCGGGCGAGGTAGTCGCGATAGGAAAAGTCTTCGTTTTCGGGCGGGGTTTTGAGTTTGCCGCGCAGGCGCAGCACGTCGCCGTAGTGGTAGGTCTGGTTTGGATCAACGCGGACCAGCAGGAGCCCGTCCACTTTCAGGTCCGAGCCGCCGCCGGTGTCGATGGCAATGGCGCGCACGCTCAGGTTGGTGTAGGTGTCGCGTTGGTCGGGGAGTTCGGTCACCCAGCCGGTGACGAGCATATCGTAGCCACGGTCGTTGTACCAGGCTAGGTCAAAGGCGTTGAAGTGCGGAATGGCCGATTGGTAACGCGCTGCTCCGAGAAACAGGAAAATGAGGAAGAGCATCCCGGTGGTGATGCCCGCACGGAGCGAAATCATATCCAGCGACTGGACAAGGAAGCGCCAGAGCAAGCCGAGGCCGAGCACGACGGCGGCTAACATCAGCCAGACCGAAATGGGCAGCGACACCGCTCCGGCAAGACCGATGCCGGTTAGGAAGGCGAGCGAGATCCAAAAGAGCGGGCGCGTGGACATCCGTGTCAATTGTAGCAGATACGCCATTTTTTTGATTTTTATTCGCACCATTTGTGCATTCGTGCAATTTGCGTTGAGACTTTTCCAGCCTTATAGCCATGTTCTCGGCATATTCATGTAAACCACGTCAGGTATGGAGTCGAAAGTCTGGAGACTTTTGAGTATGCCGCGTTCCATTCCGTAAACACCAGCCACAGATCGTTTTGCCTCTATCTGGGTGATCTGTGAAAATCTGCGGCAAAAATTGATTGGCAGAGTCAAGCCCGCCGCTACCGTTTATAATCGGATGAATATGGTCGAATCCAAGTTGATCCTTATCACCGGGGCAACCGGCTATGTGGGAGGACGGCTCGTGCCGCGCTTGCTCGAAGCCGGGTATCGCGTGCGCTGCCTTGTGCGTGACCCGGCCCGGCTAGAAGGACGTTCCTGGCTGAAACAGGTGGAGGTGGTGCGCGGCGATGCGCTCGTGAAAGAGAATCTGGTTGAAGCCATGTGCGGCGTTTCGGTCGCGTATTACCTGATACACGGAATGCAGGGCGGAAAAACCAATGCCGAGCGCGACCTACAAGTGGCGCGCAACTTCGCTGCCGCCGCCGACGAAGCGAACATCGAGCGCATCATTTACTTGGGCGAATTGGTTGACCCCGCTTCGAATCTCTCTCCGTATCTGCGCTCCCGTCACGAAACCGGCTACCTGTTGCGCCACAGCAAAGTGCCGGTCACGGAATTGCGCGCCGGTATGATCATTGGCTCCGGCTCGGCGTTGTTTGAGATGATTCGCTACCTGGCTGAGCGCGAACCGGTGTTGGTCTGTCCGGCATGGTTTTATTCCGAGGCGCAGCCCATCGCCATTCGCGACGTGCTATCGTATCTTATCGCGTCCATTAACACGCCCGAATCGGTCAACCGGGTTATCGAGGTCGGCGGCCCGACACGTCTCACCTACGCCGAGATGCTGAAGGGTTACTCCGAAGAACGCGGCCTCAAACGCTGGCTGATTCGCACGCCGATCAACGCGCCGCGGCTATCGGCTTATTGGGTACACATGGTTACGCCGATCCATTGGCGCGTGGTGGCGCCACTCATCGAGGGTCTGCGCGCCCGGCTCATCGTCCGCGACGACGCGGCAAGACGCATCTTTCCTAACATTCAACCGATCGATTTCCAAACCGCTGTCCACCTCGCGCTCGGACGCATCCAACGCGACAACGTCGAGACCTCCTGGGCCGATGCGCTCGTCACAGTGCAGGGGGATGTCAAACCATACGTGTTCACGGTGGAAGATGGCATGTTCATTGAAACGCGCAAACTGTTGGTTGACCTGCCGCCCGAAACTGTTTTTCGTTCCTACATAGGCATTGGCGGCGTGCGCGGCTGGCTGTTCATGGATTGGTCGTGGGCGCTGCGCGGCTGGCTCGATAAATTGGTTGGCGGTGTGGGGCTGCGCCGCGGCCGCCGTCACCCCGATGAGATCCGCCCTGGCGAAGCACTCGATTTTTGGCGCGTGGAGGATGTGGAAGAAAATCGTCTCCTGCGCCTGCGCGCCGAAATGAAACTGCCGGGCAAGGCCTGGCTGCAATTCGAGTCCACACCGCAGGATGGAAAGACCTGTTTCACCGTCACCGCGTATTTCGCACCGCATGGTTTGTTTGGTTTTCTTTATTGGTATGCCATGTGGCCGTTTCACAAACCGCTCTTTGATGGCCTGACGCGCCGCCTGGCCTCACGCGCGCGCGTTCTCAACCATTCTTATTAACGTTTTACTTCTTACCGACTTCTTTTTACTTTTATCATGTTAATTCTTGTTACCGGTGCTACGGGCTATATCGCTAGTCAACTCATTCCACGTTTGTTGGAACGCGGTCATCAGGTGCGCGCCCTTGCCCGTGACCCGCGTCGACTCGACGGGCGCGCCTGGTCCAGCCTGGTGGAGCTGGTTCCTGGCGACGTGATGGACGCGGCCACGCTGCCTGCTGTACTGTCGGGGGTTCACACCGCGTATTACCTCATCCACAACATGTCCAGTGGACGCGGCTATACCGAACGCGAACTGGTGGGCGCGCGCAACTTTGCTTACGCCGCGGCTGAGGCGGGTGTGCAGCATATTATCTACCTCGGCGGGCTGGCCGACCCCGAACAACATATTGCGCCGCACATGCGTTCGCGCATCGAAACCGGCGCGACGCTGCGCCAAGGCCAAGTGCCCGTCACCGAATTTCGCGCCGGCGTGATCGCTGGGTCGGGCAGTATCTCGTTTGAAATGATCCGTTTCATGACCGAACTGTTTCCCATTATTCCCGGACCGGCTTGGCTGAAGAACAAGTCCCAGCCCATCGCGGTGCAAAACATCGTGGATTACCTGCTAGCCGCGCTCGACAACCGGGGCGGGCATGGTCAGGTATTTGAGATTGGCGGTACGGAGGTCACCACCTATGCGGATTTAATGCTGCGCTTTGCGCGTGTGCGCGGTCACAAACGCAGTTTGATGTTGCTCTCCGGCATCCCGGTCTGGTTCATGGCCTTTGGCATCGGCTTGACCACGCCTGTGCCGCGTCCCATTGCGCACGCGTTGGTGGGCGGGCTTTCCAGCGACAGTGTGGTTTTACACAATAATGCGCGGCGCGTCTTCCCCGAAGTGCAGTTGATCGATTTCGATACTGCCGCGCAGGAAGCGCTGACACACCTGCATCCCGCGCGCATCGAACGCGTTTGGGATGACGGTGCGCACCCCGTGAAAAGCCTCAGGCACGAGGGCTTTTTCATCGAGCACCACGAGTTGCAAGTGGACGCTTCGCCCGAGCAGGTATTTCAAGTCCTCACGCATATGGGCAGAAAGAACGGCTGGCCTTTCGCCAATTGGCTCTGGCAGCTGCGCGGCTGGATGGATAAATTGATTGGCGGTCCGCGTTCCCCTTTCTCGGAATCGGAAGAGGGGACTGGGGCGAAGGTGGATTACTACACCGTCGAAGCCATCGAACCAAACCGTCTGCTGCTCTTGCACTCGGAACTGCGCGCCCCCGGCGAAGGTTGGATGGAATGGCGTGTACGCATGGGCCGGGATTCTATTTCGACCTACCTCACTCAAACCGCCTTCTTCGCCCCGCGCGGCTTGGGTGGATTTCTCTACTGGTACGCGTTGTATCCCTTCCATATATTTGTTTTTCGTGGTCTCATTAAAGCGGTTGCGAGGAAAGCAAAAGAACAAGTTATCCAATAGGCAATCGAGCCAATGAACAAATCATCAAAGTATCATCGCGTTCCAACACTCATCATTTATCTTTCCTCGTTTCTCTTTCTTTTCTTTC
>JAKANW010000205.1 GCA_021823555.1 Chloroflexota bacterium | reverse complement strand
ATTGTTCGACTGCTCGCCGATCCCGGACGGCGCGTCCGCCATCCTGCTGGTGGCTGAGGAGCGCGCCAGGGAATTCACCGATCACCCACTGCATATTATCGGCTCCGCCCAGGCCTCGGACGCGGCCTTGCACGACCGCGCCGACCTGACCAGCCTGCCCGCGGCCAAACGGGCCGCCTCCCAGGCCTACGAGATGGCAGGCGTCACTGCCAGGGATATTCGCCTTGCCGAAGTGCATGATTGCTTCACGATTGCCGAAGTGGTCGCCACGGAAGATATCGGCTTCTTCGCTCCCGGTGAGGGATACAAAGCTGCCGAGGATGGCGTGACCGCCCGCGATGGAGCCAAGCCGGTCAATACATCCGGCGGACTCAAATCCAAAGGACATCCGGTCGGCGCTTCGGGTGTGGCCCAGGTCTTCGAGGTCTGGAAGCAGATGAGGGGCGAGGCGGGCGAACGCCAGGTCAAGGGCGATATTCCGCTGGCCATGACCCACAACGTCGGCGCGACCGGCTCGACTTGTGTCGTCCACGTTTATGAGCGAAGAAACTAAGGGTTCGTAAAAATATAAGTTCCCTCACCCACCAACGAAGCGATGTCGTTGCGAGGGCGTTCTTTGCCCGAAGCAATCCCCAAAAGGGCAGAAAAACTGGTTAAACGGGCTTTTTCAAGTGCCAGGAGATTGCTTCGTCGGGAAATGCGCCCTCCTCGCAACGACATACGGGAAGTTATTTATTTATGGACCCTAAAAGAAGGTAAATCTTATACTTGGACAGCGCCAGATGGTGGAGATTTCGCATCCATGCGTGAGGTGATAAAACACGGGCAAATTTTTACCTCTTGCTATCGTCTTCGTTCGATAAGGTTGACTGCACCTACCGGCGGGTGAACCAAATTATTAGGCCGCTTGATAGCCCTGCAATCGGACGCGAATGTGTCCGAGACACGGAAAGGAGAATGGAAGAATGGAAGCAACTGTCCCTCACAAAACATTCTGGTCTGAGCAGGTATGGCCGATAGTACGCGTGTTATTGCTTCAATTCCTATTGATGACTGGTATCGTTGGTAACCTGGCCGGTTGGCTTATACTGGCACTTCTGGTTGACCAACTTCATTGGCTCCAAATTGACTTCCACGGTAAAACGTTGGACACGATCAGCCCCGATGGGAAAGTCCTCGGCTTTTGTATTCTTTTTGCTGTCAACTTGGCCTTGGTTGTGCTGGCGTGGCGATATATGGAACGTAAGCCGCTACGCGCCATGCTTTGGGAATTATCCCACGACCAATGGAAGCCTCTGGGCTGGGGATTGTTGGCCGGATTGGGAGAAGTGCTGCTTGTCTTCGGAGTCATGGCTGGTTTCGGCGTCACCCGCAGCGCTTGGGGATTAATGGCCGTCCCGTTCAGTACCCTCGTCCTGGCTCTGGGCTGGATTCTTGCCTCCTCGATTTTAGGGCCTGTGGTGGAAGAAGCCCTCAATCGCGGCTATTGGTTTCAAAACATCCAGCGCGGTTGGGGATTGCCTGCTGCTGTTATTGTCACTTCTCTGTTATTCGGTGGATTGCACTTGCTAAATCCTAATGCCGAGATTCTCGGCGCGTTC
Source organism: Chloroflexota bacterium (assembly GCA_021823555.1). Next base: position 4,393 of record JAKANW010000205.1, on the reverse strand, counting down.
AACATCGCGCTTTCCGCGATCACCTATGTTCTCGGGCTGCTCTGGTTCCGCTCGTTATGGTTTCCCATCGGTTGGCATGCAGCCTGGAATTTTGCCCAGTTCTTCATCGTTGGACTACCCAATTCTGGCATATCGGTAAGCAGCATGGGATTGAGCGGAACAACGTTTCTGGTCACCGCCGTCTCTGGTCCCCGTTGGCTGACGGGCGGCGATTTTGGAATGGAAGCCAGCGCGATTAGGACAATCGTTTTGATCGGCGTCATTGCCGGAATGTTATGGCTGAGACAGCGCCAGGCACAACGGGTGCGCAGCGCGGCGTAATACGACATGCAGCCGATTCGCTTTGCTGTGTTCGCGAGCGGCTGTACCCAACATTTTGTGACACGCGCTTTGGGACAAATTGAGCGCCGATGAATTCCAATCGAGCCTGGGCGCCCTAACCAAAATATGCGGGGTGCGGAGTCCGCAAGTTCTACTTGCGGAAGCATGTAATGACCCAGAAGTAAAACTTCTGTACTCCAATTGTTGGCCAACTGGCTGATGCTGATGGCTACCAGCCGGATGAAGACCTCGAAGAAACCCAGCCACGGGCGCCGGCGCTTTACGGCCGCGTGACGGAGAAATGATTCGCAAAGCGCCGAGCGGCACAGATAACAGATAGCGGCAGGTCGTGTTGCTGGTAAAATTGCTTTCGAGTGTGGTTCCCGGCTCCAAAGCGGGAGCACCCGGCCCCCATCATTCTTTCAACGGGAGGGTACGAATGGGAAATCAAAAGAATACAAAGCCGCTGCTCGCCTTCCTCAGCCACGCCAGTGAGGATAAACCCAAGGTCCGTAATTTATGCAAACGTCTGAAAGAGGACGGCTTCGACCCCTGGCTGGACGAAGAGCGCTTACTGCCGGGGCAGGACTGGAATCTTGAGATCGAAAAAGCCCTGCGCGCCAGCGATGCGATCCTGCTGTGTTTCTCGAATATCTCCGTGAAAAAAGAGGGCTATATTCAACGGGAATACAAACGCGCAAAATCGCTTCAAGAGGAAAAGCCGGAAGGAACGATTTATACAATACCCGTCCGTTTGGATGATTGCGAAGTGCCGTTCTCTTTTCGTGAATGGCAGTGGGTGGATTATCCGGACGGGTACGACCAGTTACGGCAAGCGCTTCAAGTTCGGGCAGGAGGCAAGCCTGTGAGTGAAAAACCGGAAAAGAAGAAAACAGCGAAAAAAGGCAAACCGGCTGGGACTAGAAAATCCGGCGGCGGGACGGTCTTCAGCGTCCAGGGCGGAATCCATGCGGGCGGGAGTTTCATCAACGGCGATCAATACAATTACCACAACCAGACCATGTACAACATCTCATCGCCTGCGGAGTTTGTCTCTGAACTGCAAAAACTGCGGGACGAAATCGAAAGGTTGAAGTCACAGGCGGATATCGAACCGTCGGCGGCGCGTAGACTGGCGGCGGCGGAAGATAATGTTCAGGAAGCGATGGACGAAGCCGGAAAAGAGAAGCCGGTTGCGGAACGCATCAACACCACATTGAAAGGCGCGCAGGAAACCATGCAAAATCTCGGCGGTAGTATCACCGCCGCGCTTGGACTTGGAACTACGCTGGGCAACCTGGCGCTGGTGGCGTTGAAACTCTTTGGAAAATAACATGACCGAATACAACATTCAAGGCGGAATTCATTGCGCGGATTTCATCAACGGCGACCAGCACATCACATACGGCTTCGATGCCGAAGATGTGGAACGGCTGATCGAGAAGGTCCTGGCATTTTTGCAGGCGGGCGAAGTCTTTCTGCCCGCGCAGGACCAGCCCGACGTTTTGCAGATCGAACATGAAGGGGAGAAGCTGGCCTTTCGTCCGGGTGCGGCCCGGCAACTGGCCAGCCAAAGCATGGAGCGCGCTTATTTGCTTTCACTTGCCGTGGATCGCGAATATCAACGCTGGGCCACGCGCTTTGTGCCGTTGGCCGGGAAGATGGATGTACGCCAGGTCATTGACGGCCTGCCGATTTCATTCACGGAGTTTGTCATCCCCAGCGGCGATGCGGGACCGGGGGCGCAGGCCACTCAAAAGCCATTGAAGGACATCAGCGAAGCGATGGAAAGCCACGGCGCCTTCGTGATCCTAGGCGAGCCGGGCGCGGGCAAGACCACCACCCTGCAGAAGATCGCCTTCGACCTGGCGCAGGAGGGTTTGCAAACGCGCGGGACGCGCATCCCTTTGTTCGTGCGCCTCAGCCAGCAGGGCGAACGCGATCCGTATTCCTATCTGCAAACGGAATGGGAGCGGCGCACAGGTCTGTCCTTCACACAGGCGCTTAGAGAAGGCCGCATCCTGATCCTGGCAGATGGTATCAATGAGATTCCTCGTGACAAGCGCAACGAACGTTTGATGTCGTGGATGAGCTTCAATGAACAATATCGCGGCATGAACCAGTTGATCTTCAGCGGTCGCGAAAAGGATTACGACAACCAGCTCGACCTGCCGCGCGTGCTGGTGGAGCCGTTGGATGAAGAGCGCGTGCAGGAGTTTCTGCAAAAACATAAGGCTGGGGGGCTGGCTGAACTGTTGAACGACCCCGCCTCCAGGCTGGATGAGATGGCGCGCAACCCGCTCAACCTGTTTGTATTGGTCATGGTGTACTTGCAGGGCGGCAGGAATTTGCAGATGCTTTCCAACCGCGGCCGCTTGTTTCAATCCTTTACATCGGAACTGCTCAACCATGAACAGAAATGGCACCGCGACAATTTGAGCGTGGATGTCAAAGTGGATCTGCTTGCGCGGCTGGCCTATGATATGCAAAGGCAGGGCAGCGGCACGACCTTCGGATTCGAGATCGCAAAAGGTTCACTGCCCGAAAGTGTGATGGTGCTGGGCGCGCCGGAGATCGTTGACCCGCTGACATTCTTCGGGTTTGGACGCGGCGCTTCCATTCTGGATCCGGCCACCCTGCCGGACATTCGCTTTTATCATCACCTGCTGCAGGAATATTTCGCGGCGCGCGAACTTCTGAAACGCTTCAACCTGGGCGAAGAACTTTCGACATTTTGGAAGACGCCGCGCACGAAGGAAGAAATGCCGCCTGTGGAAGTGGGCGCGTGGGAGCCTCTGCCCGAACCGCCCACCACCGGCTGGGAAGTGACCACCATCCTGGCCTGCGGATTGAGCAACGATCCGGCGAAATTCATCGAAGCCATACGGCCATACAATCCGGCGCTGGCTGGGCGCTGCCTCGATGAAGCCGGGATTCAGTTCCCTCTCCCTTTGGGAGAGGGCCAGGGTGAGGGGGAAGTGCGCGAAAAAGTCCGCGCGGATTTGCTCTCTGCATTGTACGACCCGGCAGTTCACCTGCGCGCCAGACTGCAAGCCGGATTTGTGCTGGGACGCATCGGCGACCCGCGCTTCGAGCCGTCACTCCTTCCCCCCTCTCCTGGCGGGAGAGGGGACGGGGGTGAGGTGGTGAAAGTCATCCTGCCCACGATGGTAAAGGTGCCTGCCGGAAAATATGTGATCGGCAGCGTCGAAGGCGAAGAAGATTCTTTCGAGAACGAATATCCGCAGCACACAATAGAACTCAAAGCCTTCTCGATCGGCAAGTGGAGCGTGACCAACGCCGAGTATGCCTGCTTTATGGACGCGGGCGGATATGCCAACGAAAAATATTGGCAGGGCGATCTGGCACGGCGCTGGCTGCAAGGCGAGGATGTCAGCGGCGGGCAGTTTGCGACGTGGTTGAATACTTGGAAACAATTACAGGAGATAAAGAAAAATGGCGACCTGCGCCAGCAGCTTGAGCGCACTGAAAATTTCTCGCCAGAACAACTCGACTCTCTCGAATATATCGGTGGGTTGACCGAAGAAGAATTGAAAGCAGAGCTTGGAAAAAGTCTCTCGCAAAAATCGCGCGCCGAGCCGGCCTTCTGGAAGGATCGGGAACGAAACAATCCGTCCCAGCCGGCGGTGGGCATCACCTGGTTCGAAGCCAAAGCCTATTGCATTTGGCTTTCGGAAGTCACCGGAAAAAAGTATCGTTTACCCACGGAAGTGGAATGGGAAGCCGCGGCGCGCGGACCTATCCCCTCATTCCCCTTCCCTATCAGGGAAGGGGAAGATAGGGGGTTAGGTATCCGCAAATATCCGTGGGGCAACGATTGGGATGCAGATAAAGCCAACAGCCTCGAAGGGCGCGTATTGAAACCCTCGCCGGTGGGCGCCTATTTCGCCGCAGGCGCTGTGGGACCTTTTGGCGCGGAGGATCAGGCAGGCAATGTTTATGATTGGACCAGCAGTTTGTATTTGCCGTATCCATACAACGCAAAGAAAAGCGAGGTGGAAGAATCCACGGACGAGCGCGTGGTTCGCGGCGGCTCCTGGGACGACGTTCG
>JAKANW010000204.1 GCA_021823555.1 Chloroflexota bacterium | reverse complement strand
CCTGAGTTCAAACGAAACGCGCGGCGATTTTTGTATTACCAGTTGTTCCGCACGTCCCTGCCGTTTGGGGATTTCCTTGAGCCGTCTGTCCGCACAACGCAGACGAGGTTGAAGTCGTTTGGGTTGGAGGAGTTGATGAGGTCGGATGTGGTGAAGGTGATTGTAGAGGGGGTGCTGGAGGGTGGGGATTTTTTGTTGAAAGAAAGCAAAGTTTCGCTATAACTCATGGATTTCCAGCCCAATGGGTCACTGGCAAAATCTTCTTCAAACACCGGACTCGGCGGCACTGGAGTTGCCGTAGGTGTAATCGTTGCAGTGGGAGCAGGCGTGAAAGTGCCGGTCGGAGTCAGGGTATGCGTGGACGCGGGGATGAAGGTCAATGCAGGCGTAGGGATGGCGGAACTTGCACAGGCGATTAATAGAATCAGCCCCATCACAGGGTATGAAAGAAATAACTTTCCCATCTTTGCGTTTCTGCCTTACACGATCGCCATGTTTTTGAAAACATTCTTTCTCTTCACGCTCAGATAATCCGGGCTGTCGAAGTATTTGTTGATCCAACTTCCGGTCTCGTCAAGGAAGGGTTTGAAGGCGGCTTTGTGGCTGTTGATCCATTCCCGGAAGCTGAAGTGGTCGAAGAGCCGCACGAATTCCGTGAAGTATATATCTGCGACTCTGGTATCCCCTTTTATGATCAAGGTATTTTCGTCATTATTTACAGTGGAATTCTCGCTGTAATTGGCAGAGCCTGTGATCACGATCGGTGTATCGGTCAACGCATCGATCAGGATGATCTTGTTGTGCACGTAATCGATCCCGCTGTAGATAATTTTCCCTGCGTTCGTTTCTGCCAACCATTGGTCCACTGCCGATTTGATGTATGACCCAGCTGTGACTTCAACGTCTTTGTCATTGGTCTGAAAGGTGTTATATGCACTGCGAGAATCGAGGAGGATGTAGCGTATGTAAGGTTTATCCTCCTGAAAGACCGTCTGAAATCTTTTGTCAATGTTGAAGGGATAAATACAGCAGACCATTTCATTTGCCGCTTCGATAAGGTCGGCATATTCCTGCAACATGTCCAGGGACGGACGCGGGCTGAAAAATACCGTAATGCCTTGTTTGAGCTTGTCATGTGGGACATCGTTTTGGATGGCTGTCACTGCCGCGTTCAAGATATTCTTCTTCGGGTTGCCGGAAAGCGCCTGCCAATATTGGAGATATTTATCCGCGATGGTTTTGTCATTGACGATGTGTCCCGTGTTGCACTGGCCGAAGATGCCTTTTTCGGAAATGTTGGTCGAACCTGTCCAAACTTTAAGCGCATTGCCTTTTTTGTCGCACAGGACCATGAATTTGTTGTGCGGTTCGTTCACCTGGTTGTTTCTAAACAGGTTGGCAATATCCTGTATTCCCGCAGCGGCAATGGCTTTTTCGTTTTCCTTTTTGTAGCTTTTGCCGCTGTAAATGATCTTCACGTCCACGCCTCGGTCACGGGCATGCTTGAATTCTTGTAAAACTTTTTCGTAATGAAATTCGTAAAATGCGCCCCTCAATTGCTGTCCTTTTTCTGCGCTCTGGATGAATTCCTCTAATCCCTCGAACAAGCCTCTGGAAAGCCATTCGTAAGCTAGTTGTTGCTTTGCTCCTTCCATTGCATCCGGTCTTTGGTTTCCAAACCTCTCCGCATAGGACTGGCTCCCGGAAACGCCTCGGTTGAAGTAAACACCATGCTTGCCCTTCTTAAATGGCTCTGTCTTGATTTGGATTTCCTCGCTGTTGCCGTATTCAGGTTTCGATGGTGTGCCAGAGACTGGCGTCACCTTGTAAGTATAGGAATGATCCGGATCCACTGTGAAATCCTTCCACAGAAAGCTCTGGATTGGATGCAGGTGGGTGGGGTACTGCTGGCCAGGAACCGGGTCCGGGATCACGGACTGGAAGCACTTTTGCCCATTGAGCCAGATGCGTTTGCCAGTTTTATTGTCTTTTCTTTCGAACGCAAAACCCAGCAAATTGGCCGGTTTGTTTTTCATGTCCAAAGACAACACGACGGTATGGGTACCAGCCACACAATATAGTTCCAGTTCATTGACATTGTTTTTTGCTCTCATCTTATCCTCCTTGATAAAGAAAATGAGCAATGAAACTAAGAATAGTATAAAACGCGTCTCTTCTGGATTCAACTGCCAATTTTTCCGAATCCGTATTGCCCGTGTACAAGAATCACAGCAACAGCCAAGAAGCCTGAACCTCTTTTCTTCGCTATCAGGGGATTTCGCTTATAATCTTGCCCATGCCAATTGCTGGAATTGATACCCAATGAATTTTCTGATCACAGGCGCAGCCGGGTTCCTCGGTTCCGCGCTCGCCAACCACCTTGCCCGCGAGGGACATCAAATACGCGGCCTCGACGATCTTTCCACCGGCGATCCTCAAGCCCTGTCACCAGATGTGCATTTCACGCGCGGCGATGTCAGCGACCGCCCCAAATTATGGACTCTCCTGCAGGAGGTGGACGTGGTCTACCACCTCGCAGCACGCGTCTCCGTGCCTGAATCCGTTTTATATCCGCGCGACTACAACGCGGTCAATGTCGGTGGGACGGTTGCTCTGATGGAGGCCATCCGCGATGTGGGCGTGAAGCGCGTCGTGCTGGCTTCTTCGGGCGCGGTGTACGGCGATATCAGCCAGCAGCCATTGTGTGAAGAGACTGTCCCCAACCCGCGCTCACCCTACGCGGTCTCCAAACTGTCAGCAGAGTACTACGTCCGCACGATCGGCAGGCTGTGGGGCATTGAGACCGTCAGCCTGCGCATCTTCAACGCATACGGGCCAGGCCAACGCCTGCCGCCCTCTCACCCGCCTGTGGTGCCGCATTACCTGCGCCAGGCCCAGCGCGGCGGGACATTGGTCGCGCACGGCGACGGGACCCAGACCCGCGATTACGTCTACGTGGATGATGTGGTCAGCGCCATGGTAGCCGCCGCGACCGCGCCGGACATCAACGGCCTGGTCATCAACGTCGGATCGGGACAGGAAACCAGCGTGAGAGACCTGATCAGACTCGTAATGGATGTGACGGGCAGTAAAGCCAACGTGGTCTACAACGCCCAGACTTCGGGCGGCGTCTCTCGCATGCTCGCTAATTTGAGGCTGGCACAGGAAAAGCTGCGCTTCCAGCCCTCGATCAAATTGGAGGAGGGACTGAGATTGACCCTGCAACGGGATCCACGGTTTAGGTAGCAGGCATCCATCAATTTACAACTATCTCCCATATTTCCTGCGCAACTCATCCGCCGCCCTGTTCAACTCCTTAGCATTCTTCTGTATCTTCTTGATGGCGGCGACGGCATCGTCCACGCCCTTCGGCCCTGCGCGGAAGACCGCCTCATCCAACCAGACGGCTTCGTGCTCGCAGGCGCGCGTCGCGACGGGCAACTCCATCTGGTCGAACTTGAAATATTCAGGGAAGGCGTTCGGCACGGCCAATTTGGACTTCTGCGGCCGGAAGAGTTCATAGTTGTGCATGGCCTCGTAGCCCGTCCAGCAGCCGACGCCTTCGGCATCCAGCGCGGTGCACAGGGCATCATGCTCCACGCCGAACTCCTTTGGATCAATGGCGAAAATGTAGCGATAGAACGAGCGCGTGGTATGACGCGGGTCGCGCTTGAGCACGCGCACACCGGTGACTTCGCTAAGAGCCTCATCCATGTAGGCAGCCATCTCCTCGCGCTGTTTGGCCTGCGCCGGGAAGCGCTTGATCCCCACCAAAGCCAGCGCAGCCTGCAATTCACTCAAACGGTAATTTGCGCCCATTACGGAAAAACCGTTCGGGTCTTCTCCCCCTCCACCCAGCGAGTGCGGACGTCCGCAGTCAATCACCGAGGCGGCCTTGGCAGCCAGTTCAGGTGTGCGGCACAACAAGATTCCGCCCTCGCCAGAAGTGAGCGTCTTTGACGATTGCAATGAGAACGAGCCGAAGTGACCAATCGTTCCCGCGCCTTTGCCGCTCCATTTGGCGCCATGCGCATGGGCGCAATCTTCGATGACAATCAGGTTATGCTTTTCGGCCAATTCCATGATGGCGTCCATGTCCGCCATTTGATGGCCGAGATGGACAGGGATGATGGCCTTCGTTTTTGATGTGATAGCCTTCGCCGCGGCCTGCGGGTCGAGGCAGAAGGTGTTCGGGTCAACATCCACGATGACCGGGACAGCCCCGGCAGCCATGGGCGCGGCCGCAGTGGCCTGGAATGTATAAGCGGGCACGATCACTTCGTCGCCCCAGCCAACGTCCGAGGCGCGCAACGCGACTTCCATCGTCACCGTGCCATTGATCATCGGCACGGCGTAGCCGCCGCCCTGCAGTTCAGCGAAACAGCGCGCCAGTTCGGCCGTCTTCGGCCCGGGATACGGGTACCCGCCCCAACGTCCCGAACGAACGACCTCGGTCACTGCCTGGATATCGCGTTCATCCCAGGCAGGCCAGTCAGGATAAGATTCTGTGCGGGTTTTCGATCCACCGAGGATGGCAAGTTCGGACATAAGTAACTCCTTTCAGTGACAAGTGTCGGGTAACAAGTGGCGCATCCCCTCATGTGATGGGTTTCGCCTCGCTTGTAATGAGGTCACGTAATGCTTCCATCACCTTCGGCGCGATATCCTTGCCGATGGAATTGGTCTCTTCGTAATGCCTGCCCGGATGGAACGGATTCAATGGATATTTGAAATCTTCGACGGGCAGGATGTAACCCAGCTCATCATTTGCGAGACCGACGATTCCCGCGACGCCCGCGCCTGCTTCCCTTAAACGGGACTTGAGACTCAGCCCCAGCTTGGGCAGCATCTCCCCCGGCACCGTCGCCAGCCACAGGTCAGCGATCTTGATGAGATTGACCTCGGTTGTGATATGGCCTTGTTTATCGCGCACATCTGGAAGCAGTTTCCTCCCAAATGCAAGTTTGTACAAGATGTTCGTGAGTTTGACCTTGATTTCCTTCTTCTGGATACTGACCGTGGACGGTAGACTGTGGACGGTGGCTTGTTCAAGGGCCTTAAGTCCTTCTTCGGCCAACTTCTTTCCCATAAATTCTGCTTCTTCAAAAGAATGATCTTTCACATCGGGAGTCATCATACCGCCCAGGCCGCCCGCAAAGAAGATGCACGGTGCGCCGGTGAGACGTTCCACTTCGGCGCGCAGGTAGCCGGGATAATCGGCGGTGATGTGCGGGTTGTGCTCCCACAGCACTTCGGGGTGGCAGGGAAAGTTGAACAGCGTGGCGTAGGGCGGGATTCCATCCCGCCCCACAAATTGCAGAAGGGTTAATTCATCGTCGAGAATCTCAGGATTGCGCGCGTTCTTGGCGAGGCCCGGGACGCGGACAGAGGTCGCTTTAACGGCGGCAGGCTGAAGGTCAGATAAAGAAGTGAGAATGGTCGCGGCGATCTTGTCCTTCAGCGCGGACATATAATCCACATCCACGCCTGAGGTCTTCATGTCTGGCCCCCACAGTCCCAGCGTGTCCGGCCCGTGATGATTGTGAATGGAGGCAATGATGACTTTTGGATTCAAGACCCTAAAGGTTTCGGAAACCTTTAGGGTCTTGATAACATCCTGCACATCGGCGCGGAAGAACCCAATCAGGTCGAGCGCGACAAAAACGAGTGCAGTCTGCTCGGTTTGCATCGCCAGTGCGCGCACGGTCAGATCGTCGTGGATGGTCTCGGCGCGGCGGTCGTTGCCGAAACCGGCCAGGTACACGGGGCGGTCGAGCGAGGGCGTGATGACGCTTTGGGCGTACCCGACTTTCATTCCCGCACCAGTTCCTTTGCGGTTTGGATGAGCGTTTGGCGGACGGGGTAGCCGTCCACGCCTGCCATTTTCATGCCGAGAATGACGGGGCCGACCACGGGCGGGCCGTCGAGGCGGGTGATGCGGGCCTTGGGAACGTGCTGGAGGATAACCTGGCGCATCGGCTCGGTGAGCAGTTCACCGCCATCGAATATTCGATGGCGG
>JAKANW010000203.1 GCA_021823555.1 Chloroflexota bacterium | reverse complement strand
TTCTGCAAACAGCCAATCAAATCGCGCACCGCGCCTTGCGGCTCAGTAGGCGTAATCGCCAGCACCGGCACGGACGGAATGGAGAACACTTCGCGCGTCTTCCCGGTCAGTGCATGACGCGGCAGGAGGCCGACTGCGTTGACGTCCGCGCTCACCTGATCCAACATCTGCTGCGGGTTGACCGCGACCTTGGCAGACGAGACCACGCTTCGTCCCTCCATTTCGGCCTGCTCGAACACCCCTTGCAAATCATCCCCCGCGGGATAGACCCACACCTGTGCGGACGGCTTCCCCTGCCCTGCAAACAAGTCGCGGACCTGCTCGGTGGTCAGGTTTTGAAGCGGACTCTGAGGGTTGACAACTACCAGAATGTCCTCGGTCCCACCCTGGAAGGCAGGCATCGAAAGTCCGCGTGGCGGGCCGAGGCGCAGCATCAGGGCGGGCGAATCCGGCGAGACGTTCAGAATGACCGAGGCCGAGTTGGCACAGGCGTAGAGTTTGGTCAACCAGGGCTGGGCCGCGGCAGTCGCGTAGACGTTTATTAACGCCGCCGCCTGCGGAGTCGGAGTCCCACAGGCGGCTAAAATGATCAACACAAAAAAGGAAAGGGCAACGCGTCTCATGCCACCAAGAAAGACACCACGAGGGCAGCAATACCGACGACCGCGCAATACACCGCAAACACGTAGAGAGAATGTTTGCTGACGTAATCGATCAGCCAGCGAATCGAGAACCAACCGACTACGCCCGCCGCGATGAATCCGATGACGAGCGGTAGCACAAACGAACCGATGCCCGCCACGTGACGCAGACCGAGCGTTTCATATCCGCCTGCGGCCAGCATCACCGGTGCGGACATGAGGAAGGCGAAGCGGGTGGCCGAGGCGCGGTCCATGCCGCGCAGCATCCCGCCGCTAATGGCCGAACCGGAGCGCGACGAGCCGGGGAACACAGCAAAGACTTGGAAAATACCGACGATGAGCGCATCCAGCCAATTCATGGCATCCAGGCTACGAACCTGTTTGCCAAGCCATTCTGCCAGAAACAGCAGAGCCGCTGCAACTAGCAGGCGAATCCCTGCGGCGAGGAGCGGCTCGCTGAATAAATTTTCTGCGGCGCTTTTCAACAGCAGGCCCATCAGCAAAGCCGGAATGGTGGCGATAACCACGAACCAAGCCAGTTTATTTTCCGGCGTGGAGAACGGCGCTTTGGTCAAAAACGCCATAGCCAAATTCCAAAGGTCTTTCCAAAAATAAATGAGCAGCGCCACGAGTGGGCCGATTTGGACGAGGACGAGAAACGCGAACATGGCATCGCTGGAAGGGATGTTGAACAATTTTTGGACGATGAGCATGTGCGCCGTGGATGAAACGGGGACGAATTCTGTAAGTCCCTCAACGATGCCGAGTAACAAGGCGTGGAAGAGATTCATGGATGTGCTTCCTCTGGTGGAATGAAGGGCAATGATAACGGCAGATGATTAAGGGATTATTTGAATTCGACCATTTTCTTCAAATTCATTTCGAACGGCGGATAGGCGATGCCGTTCTCCGTGACAATGGCGGAAATCAGCCGGTTCGGCGTGACATCGAAAGCGGGGTTGCGCGCCTTGGCATTGACCGGTGCAACCGGTTCTCCCTTGAACTGCAAGCCAAGCACTTCATCCCCACTGCGCTCCTCGATGGGAATCAGTCCGCCGTGAGCGAGGGACGGGTCGATGGTGGAGGTAGGCACGACCGCGTAGGCCGGAACCCCGTTATCCTGCGCGGCCAGCGAAAGCATGTACGTGCCAATCTTGTTGGCCACGTCGCCATTGGCGGCTACGCGGTCCGCACCGAAGAAGACCTTTTGCGCCTGTCCGGTTCTCAGGAAGTGGCCGGACATGTTGTCACTGATGATCTCATAAGGAATGTCATATTGCTCCAACTCCCAGGCAGTGAGACGCGCCCCCTGCAAACGCGGACGGGTTTCGTCCACCAGCACATGGACACGCTTGCCCTGTTCGTGCGCCATACGAATCACGCCGAGGGCAGTACCCCAATCCACCGCGGCCAGCGCGCCGGTGTTGCAGTGATGAATGATGGTGTCGCCGTCGTTGATCAAGGTCGCGCCGTGAGTCGCCATGCGCCGGTTGATCTCCACATCTTCGTCGGCGAGGCGCTGGGCTTCGGTCAAAATAAATTGGCGGAGGTCATCGGCGGTTGCAAAATCGGGAGATTTTGCACTTCGTAGGAGGCGGTCTACGGCCCAGGCTAGGTTGACCGCCGTGGGACGCGCGGCTTTCAAGAACGTGCCAGCAGATTGCAGATCATCGAACAGGGCGGCAGGTGACTTGGCGTTCGACTCGTGCGCGGCAAGCGCCAGCCCGAACGCGGCGGCTGCGCCAATGGCCGGCGCGCCGCGGATGGCCATGTCTTTAATGGCGTGTGCAACTTCGGCGTGAGTCGCACACGTCAATATTTCCAACGCGTTCGGCAAACGGCGCTGGTCGATCATTTTGACGAGGTTATCTTCCCAGAAGATGGTTCGCATTTAATCAAACACTTTCCGTTTATTGCTTCTCTCTGCATTCCCCTGCCACTGACTCAACAACTCCGGAACGCGCGACTCGAATGTCCCATCGGCAATGTAGCCGCGGATGGATTCCATCAGCCGAATCAGGGCGCGCAGGTTGTGAATAGAAATCAGCGTGCCAGCCAGCAATTCTTTCGCCACGATCAAGTGACGAATGTAGGCACGCGTGAATGTCTTGCAAGTGTAGCAGTCACAGGTTTCGTCGATGGGATTGGGGTCGCGGGCGTAGGCGGCGTTCATCAGGTTGAGACGTCCCTCGGGGGCGAAGGCCGCGTTGTGACGCGCCAGCCGCGTTGGCAGGACACAGTCGAAGATGTCCACGCCGCGGGCTACACCGTTGATCAGGTCTTCGGGGGTGCCGACTCCCATCAGATAACGCGGCTTGTTCTCCGGTAAAAGCGGGTTTACCACGTCGAGCATGGCGTGCATCTCGGCTTTGGTCTCGCCCACAGAGAGTCCGCCGATGGCGATGCCGGGGGTGTTGAGCGAAGCAATAAACCGGGCCGACTCCGCCCGGAGGTCCGGGTTGACGCCGCCCTGCACGATGCCAAACAAAGCCTGGTCGGCGCGGCGCTTGGCGCGTAGGGAACGCTCGGCCCAGCGGTGAGTCCGTTCCATGGCGACCTTGCTGTATTCGTGGTCGTTGGGGTCGGAACATTCGTCAAAGGCCATGATGATATCCGCACCGAGGTTCTCCTGAATGCGGATGGAACGTTCGGGCGTGAAACGATGTGTGGAGCCGTCGATATGACTCTTGAAGGTTACGCCGTCATCGTCGATCTGACGCGTCTGTGCCAGCGAGAAAACCTGGAAGCCGCCCGAGTCGGTCAGCATGGGACGCGGCCACTTCATGAAGCGGTGCAGTCCGCCCATCTCGGCCACGAGGTCGTCGCCGGGGCGGAGATAAAGATGGTAGGTGTTGCTCAACACCAGCGTGGCATTGATGCTTTTGAGATGTTCCGGGGTGAGGGTTTTGACGGTGGCCTGCGTGCCGACCGGTGCGAAGACCGGCGTGAGCAGGTCGCCATGCGGCGTGGAGAATGTCCCGGTGCGGGCACGGTGGCTGCGGGCGGTGATGGTGAAATCAAACATGAGGTGATTATAACGGGAGTGCCAACATCGGGGGTGATAAAATATCGACATGAGCTTTAAGCCAAGCCAATTATTGTTAGAGTTTGTTCAACCGCAGGAAACACAAAAACCTGAGTTGTCGAACGGACGCGCCAACAAACTCGATCCACAAGATCGCGCATTCCATGATTGGTATCGGTTTGTCTTGTCGTTTCCTCCGCACTTGGTGAGAGATTACATCAAAAAGTTCGAACTAAAAAAAGACCAGGCTGTGCTCGATCCTTTTTGCGGAACAGGCACAACACTGGTTGAGTCGAAATTAGCAGGGTTAAAAACAATTGGCTTGGAAGGGAATCCATTTCCATATTTTGCTTCATCCGTCAAAACAGATTGGAATGTGGACCCAGACATATTATCTGTACGCGCCAAAGAAATCGCAGGAATTGCAACTGCCATCTTGAAAGCTCAAGGCATTGATGATGATCTTTTTATCGGCGATCCATCCAAGTTGAAACTCAAGACGCTTGCGCCAGACAAAGAAAAACTAATCCTTGCGAATTCCATTAGCCCGCTTCCTTTGCATAAAACATTGACCTTGTTCGACTGCCTAAAGAAATTCGAGGGCGAACCATTCTATCGCCATGCTTTATTGGCCTTGGGCAACGCGTTGGTTTTCAAAATCAGCAACCTGCATTTTGGGCCAGAAGTCGGCGTGAAGAAGCCGAAGGAAGATGTGCCTGTACTATCCAATTGGTTGATTGAAATCGAGAAAATCGCCAGTGATCTGCGACGCGTTTCTGGCAAGACCTACCCGACTTCAAACGTCATTTTGGCGGACGCCCGCGACATACGGATTGAACCGAATTCCGTCGATGCCGTCATTACATCGCCGCCTTATCCCAACGAAAAAGACTATACCCGCACAACCCGGCTTGAATCTGTTTTGTTTGGTTTTATCAACAGCAAAGAGGAATTGAGAGAATTGAAAAAGCGTCTCGTCCGCTCGAATACACGCGGCATCTACAAAGGCGATGATGACGATCAATGGATTTCCGAGTTTCCCGAAATCCAGCGCATTGCAGATGAAATCGAAAAGAGACGCATTGAACTTGGTAAAGATTCCGGCTTTGAGCGGCTTTACCCACGCGCCGCAAAACTATATTTCGGCGGCATGGCAAAACATTTATCCGACCTGCGCAAAGTCCTGCGCCCTGGAGCCAAACTTGCCTATGTCGTCGGAGATCAGGCTTCCTATTTACGTGTCATGATACGAACAGGTCAAATCCTGGGAGACATCGCCCAAAAACTGGGATACGAACTTGTCGGCATTGACTTGTTTCGCACACGATTGGCAACTGCCACAAAAGAACAACTTCGGGAAGAAGTTGTCATCTTGCAATGGAAGGGATAAACATGGAAAACAAAGAACCAAACCGATATGCCAAAATCCTGGAAGCAATCTTTTTGAAGCGATACAAAAAAGGCGCTACTGAGATTGAATTTGAGCGCACAGAATTCAGCCAAGTTGCGGATGAATTGGGCATTATTCTTCCAAAGAACTTGGGTGATGTACTTTATTCCTTCCGATACCGAACGCTCCTGCCAAAATCAATTACATCCAAAGCGCCAAAAGGATCTGAATGGATCATCCGCCCGGCAGGCAAAGGGAAATACAAACTTGCTATCGCCAAGCAAGCGAACATCGCCCCAACTGATGTCTTGGCTGAAACCAAAATCCCGGATGCAACGCCGGGCGTCATCACCGTGTATTCAATGAATGATGAGCAATCTCTTTTAGCGCGGCTTCGCTACAATCGCTTGGTGGACATCTTCACTGGCCTGACTTGTTATTCCTTACAAAACCATCTTCGAACAACTTTGCGCGACGGTTCGCAGGTTGAGACAGATGAAATTTATATTGGGTTGGATAAACGCGGCGCACATTTTGTTTTGCCAGTTCAAGCCAAAGGTGGAAAAGACAAAATCGGTATTGTTCAAATCGAACAGGATTTTGAAATGTGCGCGCTGAAATTTCCGCGGTTGATCTGCCGGGCAATCGCGGCGCAATTTATGGAAGATAATCTCATCGCGCTTTTTGAATTCGAACGGTCGAAGGATGGCATCAAAGTCACATCCGAAAAGCACTATCGGCTTGTCAGGCCGGAAGAACTTTCTCCCGAAGAACTTGAAAGTTATTCGATACGACAACCCTGAAAAACAAAGAACATGGATAAACTCACTCCCGGCCTCAGCGCCGAACTCACCCGCACCGTGACTGAATCCTATACCGCCGCACAACTGGGCAGCGGCCTCGTCCCTGTCTTCGCTACGCCTGCGTTGGTGGCCTTGATGGAAGCCGCGGCCGTTCACGCGCTGGAAGGTTG
>JAKANW010000202.1 GCA_021823555.1 Chloroflexota bacterium | reverse complement strand
GGGGGGGGGGGGGGCGGGGGATTTTCCGCTGGCGCGATGCGCCGCGTCTCATGCTGGACTTGAAGCGCGTCATCCGGGACATCAAGCCTGATCTCGTTCACGCCGGCCCGATCCAAACCTGTGCGTTTCTCGCCGCGCTGACGGGCTTCCGCCCGATCCTGACCATGTCCTGGGGCTTTGACCTGATGGAGGATGTTCATAAGAACCACTGGATGGAACAGGTTACGAAATACGTATTACGTAATACGCAATACTTCACCAGCGACGCCAACGTGACCCGTGACAAAGCAGTAGCCTACGGCATGAACCCCGATCGAACTGTCGTCTTCCCCTGGGGCGTGGACCTGGAACACTATTCACCGTCCACTGTTCATCGTCCACTGCCTGCCTTCAACCTGTTTTGCAACCGCTCCTGGGAACCGAGGTATGGGGTGGACGTCTTAGCGAAGGCCTTCGTCAAGGTAGCGGCGAGCAGGCCCGGGCTGGGTCTGATCCTTTTGAATAGGGGCTCGCAGGGCGCCCTCCTCCGTCAAATCCTGATGAGCGGCGGGATCATGGAACAGGTCCACTTTGGCGGGCAAGTTGCCCAAAGAGACCTGCCAAGCTGGTATCATCAGGCTGACCTGTACATTTCGCCCTCGCACGTGGACGGCTCATCCGTCTCGTTGATGGAGGCGCTGGCTTGCGGATTGCCGGCCCTGGTCTCGGACATCCCCGCCAACAAAGAGTGGGTAACCGAGGGCTGGAATGGCTGGCTGTTCCGCGATGGCGATGCAGATGACCTGGCTGCAAAAATATTGCAAGTGATGGAAAGGCGCGCTGCCCTGGCTGTGATCGGGCGAAATGCCCGTCTGGTAGCCGAAGCGCGTGCCGATTGGAAAAAGAATGCGGCTGTGTTGATGCGAACCTATGACACTGTTATTAGTATGAAGTAGGAGGTTGCCATGATATTCTCACTGATCTTCGCGGTTGTGGTTGCGATTGTAGCGGTGTTCTTCTCCCAGGAAAACACCCAAATGGTGCGGATCTTTTTCTTTGGCTACCCTGTGGACGGCCCGGTTGGGTTGTTGCTCATCATTGCTGTTGGGATCGGCGCGCTGGTTGGTGTGATCCTAATGATCCCCACCCTGATCAAGCATAGTTGGTCTTCGTCACGCCAGCGCAGGCAGATCCAGGAATTGGCGCAACGACCTGTCAGAAGGCCGGCGAAGAAATAATTTTATGTACAGGAGTTTCCATGCTGACCTTTGATGATCTCGTTGTTGGATTTCGCGGTATCGGTGTGGCAGAGGGCGATACCCTGCTGGTCCATAGTTCATACAAATCCTTTGGCCCCATGGACGGCGGCCCGCAGACCGTGATCCACGCGCTCGAAACGGCGCTTGACCCCGAAGGGACGCTGATCATGCCGACCTTCAACTTTGACTTCAACAAAGGCCAGCCCTGGGACGTGCGTTCCACGCCCTCAAAGATGGGTGTGCTGACCGAACTGGTGCGCCTCGACCCGCGCGCCAAACGGGTCTTTCATCCGTTTTATTCATTTGCCATCCTTGGCAAGCACGCTGAGATGCTAGGCAGCCTGCGCTACAAGAGTAGTTACGAGCGCAACTCGGTCTTCGGTAAACTGCGCGACCTGGATGGAAAGATCATGGTCATTGGACTTTCGTACACGAACAGCATGACCTTCTTCCATCACATTGAGCAAATGGAAGGCGTGGATTATCGTTTCCTCAAGCAGTTCACGGGTCAGGTCACCGACTGGGACGGTACCACCCGGACCGATACCTTCGAGATGCTGGTGCGTGACATTGACAAGGGCGTCATCACGGAAGTCAACCCGATGGGCGAATTGATGGAGCAGGCTGGAGTGATTAAGTCGGCGAGGATCGGCGAAGCGGACGTCAAGCTGATGAAAGCCAACGAAGTTTACGCGTTCACCGCGCGCGAAATGCGCCGCGATCCGCATTTGCTGTATCGAATTGAAAAGAAATAACACTCGCGCTGAGCGGAGTGTCGAGACGTTTTTTGTCGAGACACGCAGTCGAAGCGCAAACAAAAAATAATCCTGGAACAAGTGGTCTCGATACGGGTCTCGCTAGTGCTCGGCCATACTCGACCACCGATATATTATGAAACCCTATACCTCCCTCAAATCCATCCTGGCGGAATTCTTCCCTCTCCACCGCACCCTCGTCTCCGACGACCACGACAGGACGCTGGAGATCGTCGGCTCATACATGCCCGATGCCTCCAACTACAGCATCGAAACCTACGCGCCTCTCAAAAAGGTTTGGACCTGGCAGGTGCCGGAGCGCTACGTTGTCCACGAAGCCTATCTGGAAATCGAAGGTGGCGAGCGCGTGGTGGACTTCAAGGATAATCCGCTGCACATTGTCTCGTATTCGCTTCCAACCGACATAGTCCTGACCTTCGACGAACTCCAGCCGCACCTGTACTTCAACGAGAAACGTCCGCACGCCATCCCGTGGATTTTCAAATACTACGAGCGCGACTGGGGTTTCTGCCTGCCGAAGAATCTCTTCGACCAACTGCCGCGCGACAAAAAATATCGCGCCGTCATCAACTCCGAATTTATCACCGACCCCGCGCAGGGATTCAAAGTCGCTGCCGCCATTGTCCACCCCGAGGGCGGGCCGAATCCAGATGCAGGCGAGATCATCGTCCAGGCGCACACCTGCCATCCCTCCCAGGCCAACGACGACGGCGCGGGCGTGGTCAGCTCGATCGAGCTGGCGCGCCGTCTGACTGAGAAGCCGCTTCCGGCGGGATCCATGAGCGTCCGCTTTTGGTTCGGGCCCGAAACGATCGGCACGATCGCCTACCTGGCCCACAACGAAGACCTCATCCCGAATTTGCGCGGCGGCATCTTCATGGAGATGACGGGCAATCGAAATAAACTGGCTATGCACCACTCTCGACAACATGATCATTTGCTCGACCGTGTTGCATGTTTCGTGCTGCGTAATCAGGCATTTGAGGAGCGTGAATTTGCCTCTGCCCCCGCCAACGACGAGCGCGTCATCAATGGGCCGGGCGTCAACGTGCCGTGCATCTCTATTAACCGCTGGCCCTACGACGAGTATCACACCACCGACGACAACCTCGACATCGTACACGAAGACATGCTGGTCGGCGCGGCGGAGGTTGCCGAAGAGATCATCCGCATCTACGCCAGCAACTACATCCCAAAGCGCACTTTCCGCGGGCCGGTCTTCCTCAGCGGCAACGGCCTGTGGGTGGACTGGCGCGACAACTGGGCGCTCAACCGCGCCATCGAAAAGATCATGATGCGCTTCGAAGGCCAACATACCGTCTTCGACATCGCCGAGCAGGTTGGCCTCGATTATTGGATGGTGCGCGACTACGTTGAAAAATTCCGCGCCAAAGGCTTTGTCATCCCGCTGCCGATCCCATCGGAAGCGCAAACTGTATAATGCGAGTGCGTCGCACCTGACTCATGAAAATTTTCCTGCCCGTTTGGCGCGACGCACCCTCTTGGAGGAAACATGATTCTCATCCTTGCCATCGCGCTCGTACTGGCTGTTCTCTCCGTCATCTTTGCCCTTCAAAACCCTGCCGTCGTCACCGCCACGTTTTTCACCCTCCAGATGAAAGGCCCGCTGGCGCTGTTCGTGCTGGCCGGCATTGGCATCGGCCTGGTGATTGGCGTGCTGGTCATGCTGCCCGGCGTGCTCAAGAGCGCGGTCACGATCTCGCGCCATCGCAAGCAAATCGGCAGCCTTGAAAAATCATTGGAGGAACATAAGGCCAGGGTGGCCGAACTGGAAACGCCCGAGTCTGAAGAGGAGCCTGAAAACGAGAAATGACGCGCGTTGTTGCCATTATTCAGGGACGCATGACCTCATCCCGTTTACCTGGAAAGATCCTGGCCGACATTGCCGGTCAGCCCATGTTGCAGCGCGTCTTCATGCGGACCTCGCGAGCTGCCACCGTTACCAAAACCGTTTTCGCCACGACGACGGATCTCACAGACGACCCCGTGGCCGAGTACTGCGACTTTAGCGGAATCCCCTTCACGCGCGGCAGCCTCTATGATGTGCTCGACCGGTACTACCAGGCTGCCAGAGAGACCAAAGCGGATGTTGTTGCCCGCATCACCGCAGATTGTCCCATCATTGATCCCGCGTTAATTGACGATGTGGTCAACACGTTGCTTGAAGATGAATATGACTTCGTTTGCAACCGCCTCCCGCCTCCGTGGCGCAGAACTTATCCTATCGGTCTTGATGTCGAAGCCTGTACATTCAAAGTGTTGGAAACAGCCTGGAAGGAAGCTAAGGAACCGCAACACCGCGAACACGCCATGCCCTATTTTTACGAAGGCGTCGAGCTGGTCGCTGAAAACCGGTCACTGCAAACTGGTATTTCCCCGCGTGGATTTCGCGTCGCTCTTCTGCATCACACCACTGACTTCGGCGATTATCGCTGGACCGTGGACACTCCCGACGATTTGGAATTCATCCGGCAGGTTTTCAACCGCTTCAATGGGCGTGATGATTTCTCCTGGAAGGAAGTACTTGATTTGGTCCACAATGAGCCTGAGTTGATGAAGATCAACGCGGGTGTGCAGCACAAGACGCTCAAGGATATTGATAAACGTGCGCTCAAATAATGTCATTGCGAGGGCAAAGCCCGAAGCAATCTCCTGTAAGGGAAGATTGCTTCACTGCCTTCGGCAGTTCGCAATGACATACTGATGACCCATGCCACTGATTACTTTATTCTCTGCCCCCAAATCCTTTACCGATCCGCACATCGCGACGATCCAACGTAACGCGATCAAATCATGGACTCTGCTCCCCGATGTCGAAGTCATCCTGTTGGGCGAAGAGATAGGTCTTGCCGAAGCGGCGCGGGAACTGGGCGTAAAATACATTCCCGATGTTGCTCGCAGCGGGAGCGGCGCGCCGCTTATTTCATCCATGTTTCAATTGGCGCGGGACGCAAGTCAGCGCAGCAACAGCGATCTGCTCTGCGTCATCAACGCGGACATGATCCTCATGCCTGATTTCGTCGAAGCCGCGAAAGTTTGTAGGTCACGCTTCCCCCTTCGGGGACTTCGCAAGCGTGACCTACAATTCGTTCTGCTCAGCCAACGCTGGGACTTGGAAGTCACGCAACCGTTGGATTTTTCGGGCGAGTGGGACAACCGTCTACAGTCCACCGTCCAGGATCAGGGCCAGCTTCATCGTCCCGCGGGAAGCGATTTCTTCCTCTTCCCGAGATCCTGCTATACGGACATCCCGGATTTTGCCATCGGCCGCGCGGGCTGGGACAATTGGATGATCTACAAAGCCCGCAAGGAGAAATGGCCTGTGGTTGACTGCACGCCGTCGGTCATGATCGTACACCAGAACCATGATTATTCCCACCTGCCCGGCGGACAGTCCCACTATGCCCATCCTGAAACGAATGAGAATATCCGCCTGGCGGGTGGGCAGGCTGCCATCCGTTATACGATTGTGGACTCAACCCATCGCCTGGTTGGTGGTAAACTTGCCCGCCCAAAGATATCCTACCTGCGCTTCATGCGCGGCGTGGAGCTGTTCCTGCGAGCGGTCTTTTTCTTCCTGCCTGAAGATATGATTGAGAATGTCGCTAGGCCGAAGAGATGGAAGAAACGGATTCAAAAATTATTCAAATAATACGTAGGGGCACAGCGGATTAATTGACGGACAAAATTCCGAACTCATCCCGCTGTGCCCCTGCAAGGAATGAATCATGCGTAAAGGCCAAAACCCTGCCAAGTTCGTCAAAGATGTGGCCCGCCCCGAGCGGATCACGGTTACGCTGCTCAACTACATCCCCTTCCTGAGTGGATTCTACGCCGAGACCCTCGACGTGCTAAAGGTCTGCCTCGAGTCCGTGCGCAAGGACGCGGGTCTGCCGTTTGACTTGATGGTCTTTGACAATGGCTCCTGCGCCGAAGTGCGCGATTTTCTTGTGAAAGAAAAGAATGATGGGCGGATTCAATATTTGATCATATCTGAAAA
>JAKANW010000201.1 GCA_021823555.1 Chloroflexota bacterium | reverse complement strand
GGCTTTGATATTCGAAGATGGCTTGCAAGGTGCCTTGTGAGATTTCCGGCTGGTAGGGCGTGTACGCCGTGTAGAACTCACCACGGCGCAGGATATGATCCACGACGGAAGGAATGTAGTGGTTATACATACCCGCGCCGAGGAAAGAGACCAGGTCGCCGTGTACGTTCTCATTGGCGGCGGCCATATCGGACAGCTCGGCTGCGGCTTCCATTTCGGTCAGCGCAGGCGGCAGGTCCAGGCTGGGGAAGCGATGGCTGGCAGGGACGACTTGGAACAGGTCATCCAGTGTTTTAACGCCGATGGTTGCCAGCATCATATCCAGTTCTTTGGGGCTGATGGGGATGTAGGTCATGGTACCTCCATGTCATTGCGGAGCATTCGTCCTGAGCGGAGCGTAGCGAAGTCGAAGGACAGCGACGAAGCAATCCCATCTTATTGGGAGATTGCTTCGCTCCAGTCGCTCGCAATGACGTATTATCTAATGCGCGCGGCCTTCGCAATAGGCTGTATAGGCGGCGGCGTCCATGACATCGCCTGCCTTGCCGCCTTCCACCTTGACCATCCAGCCTTCGCCGAATGGATCGCTGTTGAGGGTGTCGGGCTTGTCCACCAGGGTGCTGTTGACGGCCACAACTTTACCGCCGGCTGCGGAATAGATCTCCGCGGAGGCTTTCACGGACTCGACCGAAGCGATGGCCTTGCCCGCCTCGATTTCATCCCCGACCTCGACCAGGATCTCAACGAAGACGATATCGGAGAGTTGGCTTTGAGCGTAGTCGGTCAGGCCCATGGCACCGCCGGCCGGGTCGAACCATTCATCGGACCTGGTGTACTTCAAATTAGTGGGAGTATTCATAGGGAGTCTCCTCGAGCAAAATGGATTTTGGCGTGAATCAAAAAGACGCACGAAATTCATCGCGCGCCTCTGTAATTGGACCTGAGAGATTCACTTAGTTATGCAGTTCGGTAATTTTGTAGTTACGTAGTTTTCCAACCACTAACTATTGAACTACCAAACTCGCAAACTAAATTTTCACCGTCGGTATCGTTCCCGTTCCCCCAGCAGTCGAACTGCTGGGGGAACTATTCGGAAACGAACTTTCCAGAGAGTTTCAGGGGCAGGGTCCTTTTACCTGAGAGTTTCGCCTGGCGTCGCCTGTTCCAGGCTTGCCCCTTCGGTGCTCTCTTCTCTAACTGAGAGTCTCTTCCCTGCTTGCCGTTGAATTATCTAAATCCATTCTACGGGTGAGAGGGAAAGGAGTCAAGAGGACAAAATTCCTCTGTTTTATTATGCTGCTTTGCGCGAACGGCGAGGTTTTTTATCGGTTGCTTCGGGTTTTACTTCGGGAACTCCGTCAACCAGGATCGGCTCTTCGGGTGCAGGGTTGGCAGAGTCAGGTTGGGGTTCCGGGGATGTGGATTGAACGGGAGCAGTTTCAGTCGCCGCGGGAACGGGCACGGAGGGAGCGGGCACTTCATTCAACCTGGCGAAGTAGTTTTTCACGGCCGGGTCATTGTAGAAGACCAGCGAAAGAATGCCGACGACTGCCGAGAAGACGTTCCCGGCCAGGATGCAGATAATTTCCAAGACGGCAATCGCGGTAGATGGTTGGACGGGCTGCGGCGTAGCGCCAAGCAGTTTGATTGCATAGATGATTTCGAACACACCCAGGATAGTCGGCAGGATAGCGAGTGGAACGCATACGATGCCGATGATGGTTGCCAGCGCGGTCATGGAAGCGGCCAGCCCCCAGAAGATATTGACGATACCGCTGATAAGAGTTAGAACGCCAATTGCGGTGACCAGCCCGGGTTTTTCCGAAGGATTGTAAGAGTAGTTTGTCATTCGATATTCCTTCATTGTTTAGTCTGTAGGATATAACGAATGACTTTTTGCAAGGTTGCAATAAAACAAAAGAGCCTGCCGTGTGGCAGGCTCTTTGTATGCGGTTGAAATTAAACCCAGCCTTGACCCTTGATGAAATTGGTGATGAAGGGAATTTCGAACATCTGGCCCTGATAAGCCTGGTAAGCCCAGTAGAAGAAGACCAACCAGAGGATCGGAACACAGATACCGCCGAAGCCCAGGGTAACTAACGAGAGGACTGTCGCTACGATGATGTAGACGACATTGGTTGCGATGGACTGGACAGCATG
The DNA here is from genome assembly GCA_021823555.1 of Chloroflexota bacterium. Next base: position 3,885 of record JAKANW010000201.1, on the reverse strand, counting down.
GAACTTGATGAAGGGGCGGTTTTTCTTTTCTTCCATAAACAACACGATGATGGCGACCAGTACAATGGGATAACCGAGCGCGGCCCAAAGCTTATCATCACTGGTGACATCGGGGGAGACTGGAGCTTGAGACATGAATTGTTCCTCCTGAACAAGGTCTGAGATTGTCATGCAGTATACAACCAAACCGGACAAAAATCAACATAATTTTCTTATACGTTGGTACTATTTGTGGCTTGTGCTACAATCGCTCCATGCAAACTCGCATTGTTTTCATGGGCTCCCCAATTTTTGCCTTGCCCAGCCTGCGAGCACTGGCAAGCGCATGTTCAGTTGTGGGTGTGGTCACTCAGCCGGACCGCGCGTCGGGACGCGGGCGCGCGCTCAAATCCCCGCCGGTCAAGACGCTGGCGCTCGAATTGGGGCTGCCGGTCATCCAACCCGAAAAATTGCGCCAGCCAGATGCGATGGAACAACTGCGCCTCTGGGCCCCGGACTTGATCGTGGTAGCCGCCTTTGGGCAAATCCTCAAACCGAATGTGTTGGATTTGCCGCGCTATGGCTGCATCAATGTTCATGCTTCGCTGCTGCCGCGCTGGCGTGGAGCCGCTCCCATCAATGCTGCGATTTTGGCTGGGGACGAGGAAACGGGCGTCACCATTATGAAAATGGATGTGGGACTCGACACCGGCCCGATGCTGACCCAACGTTCCATGCGCCTCACACCAGACGATACGGCTGGTTCCGTTATCGAGGCGTTATCTGTCCTTGGCGCGGATCTGCTGATCGAGACCCTGGCCAGTTATTTGTCTGGTGAGATCGTACCGCGTCCCCAACCGGAGGAGGGCGTCACCTATGCGCCCATGCTTAAGAAAGAGGAGGGCCGCCTCGATTTCACCCGCCCAGTCGAGGAACTGGTGCGGCGCGTACGCGCCTTCAATCCTTGGCCGGGCGCATATTTGGAGCGGCGCGATGGGATATTGAAAATTCATCGGGCGCATGCGGAAGCGGAAAACCTTTTAGCCGGGAAGATGCTGGTTTATCGGGGCCAGCCTGCGGTCGGGACCGGAAGCGGAATCCTGGTCCTCGATGAAGTCCAGCCGGCCGGAAAGAAGCCCATGAACGGCAAGGCGTTCCTGGCAGGGGCGCGAAACTGGGAAACGTAGAAGCCGGTGGTGATGTTGTTAAATGACAATCGGGATGGAGAAATCCATCCCGATTGTGTTGAGAGAGGGGGTTATGGCAAGCTGAACGTTTTTACCAGGAAGACCGCCATTTGGGCGCGGGTGACGGAATCCTCGGGACAATAAGTGCCAGCGCCGCAGCCGCCGGTGATGCCTTCCCTGGAGAGTTGTTCGATCCATTTGGCAGCCCAATAGGAAGTGGGCACATCGGTGAAGAGGCCCGTAGCGGCGGGCGGACTATAAGGTGAGCCATGCTCGGCTTTGAGCAGGAAGACGGCCATCTGGGCGCGGGTGACGGGGCTTTCGGGACAGTAGAGGCTGGCAGCGCAGCCTCCAGTAATACCGTCGCGTGACAATTGCTCGATCCAATTGGCGGCCCAATAGTTGGTGGGCACATCAGTGAAGAGGCCCGTAGCAGGAGGTGGGTCGTAGGATGAGCCGTGTTTGCCGCGTTCGAGGAAGACGGCCATCTGGGCGCGAGTGACAGTATCTTCTGGACAGTAGGTACCTGTCCCGCAACCGCCAGTGATACTGGCCGCGTACAAACGCTCGATATATCCGTATGCCCAGTATGTGGATGGTACATCTGTAAATGTTGGAGATTTTAGATAATAGCGAGCCAATGCAAAATCATTGTTACTGCCATTGTAACTCCACCCACCGACAATGATGCTGTTCCCTGACTGAATTGCAACGGCGGTTCCCCAATCATCACCGTTACCAATCGTTGTGGTTACCTTGCCATCATTGTCAAAATCAGTATCTAATGAGCCGTTCGCATTATAGCGGGCGAGAGCAAAGTCTTGATTGCTGTCATTTCTGCCAGTACCTGCAACAATGATTTTACCGTCTGGTTGAATCACGATATCAGATGCGGAAAATTCCTGAATACTAAACTGGGTGATGACTTTTCCATTATCACCAAATGTGTTGTCTAAAGAGCCATTGGCAGTATAGCGCACCAAGGCAAAGTCGCCTGTGAAATAGACATCTTTCATGCCATATCCAGCAGCAATAATTTTCCCATCCGATTGGATTGCAACTGCATACGCTTGTTCGGTCATCCCCCTAATATCAGTGACGACTCTTCCGTCGCCGTTAAATGTAGGATCCAGCGAACCATCGCTGTTGTAGCGTGTTAGGGCAAAATCATAAGTAGCCTGATTCGGCGCAGTTTGCCATATTACTTCTCCCGCTACAACTATTTTGCCATCTCCTTGTAGCGCAACCGCATGACCCCAAGCCAACCCATTGTCAAAGTTAGTGGTTACTTTTCCATCGCCATCAAATGATGTGTCGAGAGAGCCGTTGCTGTTGTAACGAACCAGGGCAAATTCATTTTGGCTTCCAAAGATCAAGCCTGCTACAATAATTTTGCCATCTGGCTGAATGATAACTGCCTCCCCTTCACTGCTTTCGATAACAGGTGTGATTACTTTTCCGCCAATCCCAAAAGTTGCGTCAAGTGAGCCATCGCTATTGTAACGAGCCACTGCAAAGGCATCATTGCTTATAGCACTTCTTGAATACCCCGCAGCAACTACCTTGCCATCTGCTTGAATAGCCACAGCCTGCGCACAATCGTTATCGCCTTGAAAATCGGTTGTGACTTTGCCTTCAATACCAAAGCTTGTGTCAATCGAACCGTTATTGTTATAGCGCGCCAAGGCGAAATCCCGTCCGAGGCTTGAGGTGGTACATCCAATTGCGATAATTTTTCCGTTTGATTCAACTACAATGTCATTTCCATAATCATCGCTCATATTGAAATCGGTAACCACCTTGCCATTTGTTCCAAAACTGCTATCCAATTCTCCGGCAGCAGCCATTACCCCTCCCGCTGCCATAAGAGAAACAAGGATGGATAATCCCAAGCTCCAGTATGCTGAAAAACGCGAACGTGATGTTGAAGTTTTCATAGTAGCTCCTTCAAATGCAATGAAAAGTGTGCGAAGGAGAGTCCTGGTATCCTTGCAGATTACCACTCCCCATTCGGTAGATGTCTATCGTTTTTAGGTATGCAGTGTGGATGACATTAGACCAGGGACGGCATGTGCCGCCCCTGGTTTGATTGTAAATGTACTTTATGGCAGGTTGAACGTTTTCACCAAGAAGACCGACATTTGGGCACGGGTGACGGAATCCTCCGGGCAGTAATTGCCGCTGCCACAGCCGCCTGTGATGCCCTCGGCTGCCAATTGCTTGATCCAAGCAGCAGCCCAGTAGGAGGCGGGCACATCATTAAAGCCGGTGTTGATTCCTACTGTGGGCGGGCTGTAGGATGAACCATGCTCGGCTTTGAGCAAGAAAACGGCCATCTGGGCGCGCGTGACGGGATTTTCAGGGCAATAGAGTCCGGTGTTACAACCACCGGTAATGCCATCGCGGGACAATTGTTCGATCCATTTAGCGGCCCAATAGTTGGTGGGCACATCGGTGAAGAGGCCCGTAGTGGGGGGTGGATTGTAGGATGAGCCGTGCTTGCCTCGTTCGAGGAAAACGGCCATCTGGGCGCGGGTGACGGTATCTTCCGGGCAATAGGTACCTGTCCCGCAGCCGCCGGTGATGCCGGCAGCGTAGAGACGTTCGATCCACGATGCAGCCCAGTAAGTGGGGGGCACGTCCGTAAATAGGGTATAGGGCGCGTTGCCCTGTCCATTCATGTTCACGGAACCATCATCATTTGTCCTGTAAGCCATTG
>JAKANW010000200.1 GCA_021823555.1 Chloroflexota bacterium | reverse complement strand
ACGGCAGCGAGACTGCCACCGTGTCAGACTTGGCCAGTGCTTCAATGTCCGCTTCGGAGGTGCGGACTAGGTGGTCGGCGGAGGCCGCGCCCAATTTCACGGCCAGCGACGCGCCGCCCAGGTTGTCGAACTCGTCAGCGTGGATTTTGAGCGGGAATCCGAGCGACCCGGCCCGGGTCAGGATTTGACGCGACTGTTCGAGGGTGAAGGCGCGGTCCTCGCAGAAAACGTCCACGAAAGGCAGGGCGCGGCCCGGGGCGTGCGTCTCCCACCAGCCTTTGAGCATGGGCAGCATGGTGTTGACCACCTCATCGGTGTAGCCCTGTGGGTTGTCTTTGTATTCGGGCGCGATGGCGTGCGCGCCGAGGAAGGTGAAGGCCAGGTCGAGCGGGCCTTCGTCGTCGAGAGTGAGCAGGGCTTTGAGCAGGCGCAGCTCAGTGGCCGTGTTGAGGCCGTAGCCGGTCTTGGCTTCAGCGGTGGTGGTTCCGTGTGCAAACATGCGCAGCAGGCGCGGACGCGTCTGTGCGATGAGCGATTCCAAACTGGCGGTGCGCGTGGCGCGCACGGTGGAGATGATGCCGCCGCCCGCGGCCAGGATATCGAGGTACGGCTTGCCAGCCATCTTCATCTCGAACTCGTTGGCGCGGTCGCCGGCCCAAATGAGGTGCGTGTGCGGATCGACGAAGCCGGGCATGACCACCGAGCGGGCCGCGTCGAGGGTCGGCTCGTCAGGGTAGGCGGCGCGCAGTTCGTCAGTCGCACCAACCGCGACGATTTTCTCGTCACGGACCACGACCGCGCCGTTTTCGATGATGCCAAGGCTGCCAAGTTCGTGCCCGCGTTGCGGGCCGCCGGCGAGGGTCAAAAGTTGAGAAGCGGAGTGAATGAGCATGTTTGCAACCGGTTTCCATTAGTGATTCAGTGTTCAATCCTGCCCGGGGCGGGTTGGTGACTTCGCCAGGAATTGAACGAGGTTTTCACAAAACCTCGTGGAATTACAAATTGCAAACGTATTGTAGCAGAAAAGAAAAAAGCCGCCTTTCGCAGCGCGGTTTATGGCAAGGGCGGCATCTCATACAAAAACAGCCAATTCTCGCGATCCACTTTGGCCGGCTCCCAACCGGAAAAACTCGACCCGACCGTCACCACGCGCGCGCCGCTTCGCAGCTGGCTCTGCAGGTGCACCTGCAAACGCGACAATTCGCGCGACGTGGCATAGACGAAGACCACGTCCGCGGCGGAGACATCGGCTTTGAAAAAATCCCCACGCTTCACGCGGACCTTCGAGCTGGTTCCACTCACCCGCGCATTGAGCCAACACACCAGGCATTGCACCGGCCCGATCTCGATACCCGTGGCAACCGCGCCAAACTCTTTAGCCGCGATGACGAGAGTCCGTCCGTCGCCAGCACCCAGGTCAAAGAAGGCCTCACCCGCTTTGAGGTCTGCCAGTCGAAGCGCCGCGCGGATTCGGTCCGGCTGGGTGGGCAAGGGCGGCAGTCCGTAGAGCGCGGGGACGAGAAGCCAGGTCAGCGCGAATACAAGCACAAAAAGCAGAAGGACAACGGCGGCAATCATCATTTACATCCATCGTTCAGCGCGATGTCATTCATGATGCCTTGAAACATACCACACCGCCGCGAGACCAAGTACGTTAATCCCAATCGCCGCGCCGGTCGCCATGGAAAAGCCCAGCGCGTAAAACACAGGCGCAGCCAGCGCACCGACCGCGCGGCCAAGCGACTGTCCCGCCGCGTTGAACGACAGCGTGGTGGCACGCGCCTTAGGCATGATCTCGCTCATCAACGGAATCTGACTGACGATTGTGAACTCGAACGAAATGTAAAAGAGGAACAGACCGGCCAGCGCACCGGCTTCGGTGCGGCCCAGCGCCGGCAAGAGCAGCGACGCGAGACAGTTGGCTGCCAGCCCCAAACCCGTGGCGCGGACCTTGCCAAGCCGGTCGGAAAAGAGCGCCACCAGGCTCTCGCCGCCCAGTTCCGAAAACCCGATCACCGCTGAGGCCGCAGCCAATGCCGCGATCTGCAAATGGAAGGAATCTTCCAGCCACAAGCCAAAATTTAGGTTGATCACTTCGTTAGCCGTGCTGGCGAACATGCCGATGAAGATTCCCGCCAGCACCAGCGGAGAAGCCAAAAGCTCGCGCACGTGGCCCAGCGCGCCGTCTTTGTGTGCGGCTGGCTTGGATGAATCTTGAATAAAGAGGACAATCCCCAACAGGGCGAGAAATCCCAGCAGGCCGAGCGCGGCAAACGGGGACGACCATCCAGCCCTGGCGATCAAAATTCCCATGAATGGGACGCCAACGATGAACGACAGCGACCAGGCAAACTCGGAAACCGCCGTGATCGCGCCGCGTTGCTCATAGGAACTGTGGTCGGCCAGGTAGGCCAGCACGGACGGGTCGAAGAAGGCCTTGCTCAGAAGCGCCAGCACCAGCGCAATCCCCAGGGTGAGCAGGTTGGGTTGGACCACCACCAAAACCATCCCTGCGATGAAGAGCACCAGCCCCAATGCCATGCCGAACTTGCGTCCGCGCGGTTCGAGGAAGGGAAATAGAAACGGAGCGGCCGCGCCAAACAGGGCGCGGTTTGCCACCAACGCCGAAACAGCAGTCACATCCACGCCCAGGCCGCGTGCGAACACCGCCAGGAACGGATAGATCATACGGTGCATCGTGTTGAGCACCACGCGGACGAGCGTGAGGGCAAAGAGGCGGAGGCGGGGCATGGGGGAGTCAGTAAATCACGGATTCACTGACTCGCTGACGCGCCGTATCGTCGAATCCCCGAATCCCAAAAACCAGCGCGTCATGAAATACGCCGCCAGCCAAGTGAGCAAATTCAGGCCAACGAAGAAACCAATGATGGCATAATTCCCGCTGTTGAAGATCGGCGAGGGCGGCGGGTGCATGATGTTCTGCGCCGTGGCAAAGACCACGCGTAAAACAATGAAGTAGGCGATGTTCGCCAGCGAAGTCAGCCACTTCTGGTTGATGACCCACAAGCCACCCTGCAGCAACACGCCCGTCACGGCGAAGGTCAGCGCCAGGCGGAAACGCGGCTCGGCCAAGAAGAGGCCGTTCCAGTTCGTCTCCATGGCCAGCAGTGAAAGCGGCAGGTAGGTGACCCAGAAGAAAATGCCGGTGCGGCCAAGCGCGGCGCTCCAAGCGTGGAAACCGTCTTTCCGGGCCAGCAGGCCTGCCAGTCCCGTGAGCGCCGAGGTCAGGAAGGCAATCTCCGCGGTCAACACCCAAGCGCCGTGCAGGTACACGATCCGCACGTTGGAACCTAGCGACTGCTCCTCCGGGCCGAAGAGCGCCATCAGGCCGATGAGCAAAACAACCACAATAAAAGAAACGAGGGGAAATTTGGTGAGTTTGGACATGGGCGGATTGTACCTGAATTCTCCGGCGCAAATCCTGCCAAAAATCAACATAGTCTCTTGACAATATTTTTACAATCCGGGAGTATCATCCCAACCGTATGAAAAGGAGATCGATATGAGTAAAGTTTGGAAATGGATTTTGGGAATCGTGCTGGTGCTGGCGGTGGTGGCGATTGTGGCGGCCGGCGTTTTCGTCTGGCAGAATCACATGTTTGCCTTCACGTCAGCGCGCGCCATGCCGTTCAACCGCGCCCCAAACCTGCAACGCGTTCCGCAAGGTTACGTCATGCCGATGCGGCCCGGCTTTAACGATGAATATGGTTTCGGCCCCATGATGAGGGTGGGACGCCGCGGCCTCTCCCCGTTCTTTGGCGGCCTCTTCATCCTAGGATGGATCGTCCGCCTGGGCATCCTCGGCCTGCTGCTCTACGGCGCCTACTGGCTAGGCAAACGGAATGCCCGCGTCGCCTTCGACGCCAAGCCGGCCGTGGCGAGCACCCCGGCCGCCGAGCCGCCTGCGGCCCCAACCCCCAACGCGGAGTGAGCGCACCTTCCTAAAAAGCGTGGAGCGGGATGTTATCCCGCTCCACTTTTTTATTTCACAACGACCGTGAACGTCACGGTTTGGGCCGGGTCCACAGGGGTGTTGGAGGGCGGATAGTAGCCAAGCGTGATAGCCGCCTGCCCAGGCGCCACTGCTTTGAAGGTCCACACATCCTTACCGCCTGAACCCGGCATGGGCGTCCCCTCGGTGCGATAATCCTTGCTGACAAATTGGACCACCGCCGCGTCGAGGTTGCCGATCTGTTCCCAGTGGTAGCCCGTGGTCGGGTTGGAATCGATGACAATCTTGAACTCATTCCCTGCATTGACTTCGATCTGTTTTCCTGGATCGGAGATTACCAGGGAAGGCGTGGGCGCCGGGGTGGTCTTCCCGCCGCAAGCGCCAAGCGCCAATGCGGCTAACAAAAGAAGCGGGAATGCTTTTTTCATCGTTTCCTACAATTCATTTCACCACAATGGTGTACGTGTTCTTCTTATCCGTAGTGAACGTATCACCTTGGTACTGTGCCAGGGTGATGGTGGTTGTGCCCGGTGCGATGGCCTTGAACGTCCAGACGTCCCAACCGTGTGAGTTGTCGCCGGGCGTCTTCGGGACGAAATCCTTCCAGACGTAATCTACTACTTTGACATCCAATTGCTCGGCCACTTCCCAATGCAGGTTCGAGGTGGGCTGGGACTCGACCGTGATCGTAAATTGCGCCCCGGCTTTGACTTCGATGGGCTGGGACGGGTCCGTCACAACCGGAACATTGGGAGGTGTAGGATGGGCAGGAATATAGGTCTTGGGGTTGGCTTGAGTTTTGGCGCTGCACGCGACGAGGGTCAACGCCACAATGAGAGGGATAAAGTATATTTTTTTCATGGTTTGCTGATTCCTAGCACCCCATTATAGGCCAACAGGACGGTTTTGAAAAATCAACTTGTATGCAAAAAAAACGCGGCGTCCTAACCGAACAGTCATCTCTATTCAACCTCGCCGAGTCGCTGCACCCGCGCTTCCACAAATTTGAGCGGCAGGTAGGCGCACAGCAGATTAACCACCGTCCCAAGGATCGCGCCGAACAAATACGCGTATCCCAGCGGCAGCTGGGCGGCAGCTGCCAGCCAAATCGGCGCGACAAACACGCCAAACACAATCGGCAGAACCAGCATGGTGACGATCTGTCCAAGACAGCCGAGCGAACCGGCATTCATCCTGCGCGGGTCATCCCAATTGAAGTTGGCCCCGGCTGCGCCGAAAGCGATCATGATGCCATTCATCCCCGCCAGTGAGAGCGCCACCGCCAGCAAGCTGTACAAAAATCCGGCCGCGGAAATTTTTTGTACCAGCGAAATGACAATCACAAAGAACCAGCCCATGGTCAGGGTGGGCACGTAGGCCACTAGAAACTTAGCCGTCAGCAGGTCGCTGGCGCGCAGGGGCGCGGACTTTAGCACCCAATAACTCTTGCCTTCCTTCGAAAAGCTCATGCCGGCCAGTCGGCCAAGCAGCATCCAGCCGACGAAGAGCGCGATGCCAACACTGCTATACGTCAGAATCACATGCAGTGACTCCATGAACCAGGCCGGTGCGTTACCTTGACCCGGAGGCGGTTCGCCGCCCGATTGGAAGATCGCCAGAGTGTAAACCACGCCCAAAATCAGCGGCGAGATGATCTGCGACAAATTACGCAAGTCACGCCGCAGGGTAAGGAAATCCTTGCCAATGATGGCGCGCAGGGGCGCGGGGAAGAGGCGTTCGGCCCACGAGGGCAGACCCGTCCCAAGGTCCGTGGCCGGAGACGTGACCCGTGCCGTCCGCTTCTTGCGCGTGACTACCTGCATGCTGGCCCACCCGGTGTAGTACCAACGTTCGGCAGTGGTCAACGCGAACCAAAATCCAATGACGCATAGGCCGAGGGTCAGGACCAACAGCATCGTCCCAGAAAGCCAGCGGCCCTCGCCGATGTCCACCAAGCCGCGCCCGGCCCAGTTGAGCGGGAACCAAGGCGCGTTGGCGCGTACGATTAAGCCGGTGAGTCGACTCATCTGCGCGTTGGTGAACGTGGATTCGCCGGCAAAAGTCTGCGTGAAGTTGCCCACCTGC
>JAKANW010000199.1 GCA_021823555.1 Chloroflexota bacterium | reverse complement strand
CGGCGCTTCACTTGGCTGGATGACAACGGGCTGATACCTGACCGGGACAGCAAGTACCGCTGTCGGGGTGGCGCAACTACTGGCTGACATCCCCAAAGTTGTCGCATACCGGTTCGCTCGTACAGTGTAATCATCCGGATGGCAGCTATGACAATCTGTGTAGATGTTGTTCAATGGGTTGGCAATCAGGCCGCCATGCGCAAGCGCCTTGTCCATGCTGGTGCCATTGCCTCCATGACAGTTGATGCAGAGATCCTGGGGGGCATGGATGATGTGCCACTCACCCTGGTCGAGGACGGGTGTCTGCGTCTCATGACAGGTAATACAGGATGATCGCGTCAGGGGAGGTTCCCCGCATTGCGCCAAAGCAGGAGAGGGCGATGCAAGGAAGGATATGCTCAGGATCAACAGAGTGATCCCCGCAAGAACGATCGTCAATTGACGTTTGTGAGACATTGGTACCTCCTTTGATTGTAAATGCCCACAGATAGGTTTTCATTATTCTGGCATGAAGTGTCTCTCGCTTGGGTGTTCGCGCGCATCCATGGGACAAAGGACAAACAGGGCGCTGGAAGGCATGGAATCGACATTTTTCCAGCGGTGGGGCAGATACGCATCGAACAAGATGCTGTCACCTGGCGAGAGCAGGTATGCATCATTATTTATCAGGTAAAGAATGTGACCCTCAATACAGTAAACAAATTCACGCCCGGTATGCACGCTGGGGCTATTGCCGCTATCGGCATTGGGTTCCATCGTAAAGATGAGCGGTTCAGCCCCCATACGAGGCATGCCTGCTCCCAGATCTTCCATGGTCCCGTGCTTGAAGGTTACACGTGGACGCTCACCGGCTTGCTGGTACACTACTTTTTTGCCTTCCAAACTATATTCAAAAAAAGCTGCTATAGGACACTGCAATTGCTCAGCAATTTGCTGCAACGTATTGACACTGGGAGATGTGCGTCCGTGCTCGATCAAGCTGAGGGTATTGATGCTGAGTCCGCTCATCCCTGCCAACGCCCGCAGGGACAATTTTTGTTCCTTGCGCAGGGCGCGCAGGCGTAATCCCACAACATTTGCGCCGGACGTACAATTCTCGGCAGGTTGTGAGCCTTTTGGGTAGCCTGCTGCGCGACGGCGGGGCGTGAACAAGGATGCGGGCGGCATATCTTTCAAGTCCGGCGCATCACATCTTCTGCGCGATTTCCGAACGCTGGCTTTCCCGTTCTGCCAACATATCACGCATCAAATCACAAACGCTAACGATTTTGGGGCTGGCAATCTGATAGATCATATCTGTTCCCTGTCGCCGGGCAGTGAGAATGCCCACATTTCGCAGCAGCGCAAGATGACGGGAGATGGTAGTCTGATTGATCTCGAGGCTTTCAGCAATACTGTTGACCCTTTTGGGCCCTTCTTTGAGCAACAGGTATACGATCTTCAACCGAATCGCGTGGCCCATTGCCAGGTACAGTTCGGCTTGCATACCAAAGATAGTGGCTTCCTGGGTCATGGGTATCTCCTCAAATATTCCAAATAACCGGACCGGTTATCTTCATTCCTCGTTTTCGAAGAGCGGCAGGTACTTGGCCGCCAGGCCGAAAGCCAGAATCCCAGCCGAGAAGATGCCAATGGAAACGGAAACTTCCGGCAGAGACGGAATGTAATGAACATTGCTCATGAATGTTGGCAAATAGGTCAGTGGGTCGGGGTGGCGGACAGCCAACCAGCTCACATCGAAGCGATCCAGGATCATGCCGACCAGCAGGATGATTGCGCCGACCAGGAGTCCGTTGGGGCTTTGGCGGACCCGCTTAAACGAGAACAGGATCAGGGGCAGGATTGAACCGAGGATGATCTCCGTCCAAAACAGGATGCTCATCATTCCACTGGTAAACAGGTATTTCAAATCACCGGCGATAGTCAGTTGGGTGAACCTGACAACTAGGTAGATTGCCAGGACGACCGGAATGGCACTGGCAAGTTTCTCCAACAGATGAATTTCCAGGCCGCGTTTGAAATAGCGTGAACTGAGCGACGATTCGAAGATGATCATCGCCAAGCCAATGGAAACCGCAGAGATGAAGAATAGAACCGGAAGGATGGGCGTCCACCATAACGGATACAGCTTTGCAGGCTGGATCAGCAACAGGGAACCGAGCGAGGATTGGTGCAGGGTGGAGAGCACCACGCCCAGGATCACAAACGGCATGATGAATTTGTGAATGAAGTGGGCAAACTTCTGCCACTTGACCCCCTCGAATACAACCGGGGCGAATTCGATGGCCAGCACCGTCAGGTAGGACATCACGCAGATGCCGATCTCCAGCAAGACCGATGTGTGGTTCCAGTGGACCATCATGTACCAGATGCGCTCAGGATGGCCCAGGTCAACCAGCAGGGCAATGACAACCATGATGTAACCCAGAAAGCCGGTCAGCACCGAGGGGCGGAGCAAAGGACGGAATTCCTTTAACTCGAAGATGTATACGGTCGCAGCCATGACGAACGCGCCGCTGCCAATGGCAACGCCGGTGAACAGGTCAAAGCTGATCCAGAAACCCCACGGGTAGGAGTAGCTCAGGTCGCTAATGGCGCCGATCCCATAGATATAACGGGCCATGGCAACGACAAAAGCTATGCCCATCAGAGCTAGCAAAACCATGACCAGCGGGCTTAAGCGGAGGCGCGGGGTAATGGTAACCTGCATTCTCATTTCGTTTCCTCCGGTTGTTTTTCCGATTCAACAGATTGTTTTTTGTCTGCTTCTTTTTTCTTGTTATAGGCGTGCACACCCACGGTAACGCCCGTCAGTACCGCGCCCCAACTGAGGGCAAATGGGATGGTGATACCCATGACTGTTTCGCTGACTGCATTAACGGGTGTTTCGGGCAGGTTGGGCAGGCCCAGTTCGCCAAATGGCACATGCGAAAGAATGAGATAAGAGGTTCCGCCATTCTCGAACTCGCCGTAGACATGGTTAATGTAGCGGTCAGGGTGCGCTGCAAGGCGGGCATGCGCCTTGGCAATCAGTTCATCGCGGTCGCCATATTCCAACGCGTCGGTGGGACAGGTGGCCACACAGGCCGGCTCCTGACCATTGTCAATACGTTGGGGACAGAAAGTGCATTTGTCAATGAAAGCGCCGGCGATAATTCCCTTGTCGTAATCAAAATGCGGTACGCCAAAGGGACAGGCGTTCATGCAATAGCGGCAGCCGATACAAACGTCCGGGTTGTAGATGACCGGGCCATCTTCGCGTTTGCTGTAAGCTCCCACTGGGCAGGCAGACATACAATCAGGATGTTCGCAGTGCATACAATGGTAGGCCATCGAGGCGCGTTCCAGTTCAGGATATTCGCCTTTGAGACCGATCCCGGCCACCCAGATGCGGGTCTTATCCATCGGGATATTGTTCTCCACGCTGCAAGCCACCATGCAAGCGCGGCAGTCAATGCAGCGTGTGGCATCAAAAAGATAAGCGTGATGTTTAATCTCTGTCATGATTACACCTCTAAGCCTTTTTTACAGTGACAAAGGTTTGGCTGAGCGCTTGACCGCCGCTGACCGGGTCTGTATATGTAACATGCAGGACAGAGTCGCTTGCGCCTACGCCGTAAGCTGTGGTCAAGCCTTTGGAAAGATGACCAAAGCCGGGCGTCATATAAACACAGTCGGGACGAATGGCCTGTGTCGCATTCAAGAGAATGTGAACTTTTCCAACATCGCTGGTTACCTCCACCCAATCACCATCCGCCAAACCCTTTTCGGCAGCAACCTTGGCATTCATCCACAGGCGGGGTTCATCAATATACTTATGAAGCAGTTGGTTGTTCTGCGAGCCAAACTGGGTGGATTGCGCCACCTTGCCGGTGAGCAGGTAGAACTGACCTTCGGCAGGTTGAGGCGGCTCCTCCCAGGTGGTCGTCCCGGCAAATCCGGCTTTGGCAAGCGTTTCGGAATAGAGTTCGATCTTGCCGCTGGTTGTATTCCAGGTATATTCAAGACCGTCTCCTCCAGGGAGTTCTATATAGCCTTTGGCCTTGACATCATCCAGGCCGACGCCGAGAGGTGCAAGCTGCTGGCGCAGATAGTCTTCCTCGTCTTTATATTGGAAGTAGTCACCAAGTCCCAGCCGCTCACCGAGCTGCTTGTAAATCCACAAAGCTGATTTGCCTTCCCCTTGCGGCTCGATCACAGGCTGACGCAGGAAGGCTTTGTCGCCCACCACATTGAGTGGATCATAACGTTCGAGATAGGAGGCTTCAGGCAGGACGATATCTGAGAACCAGTCTGTATCATTCATGATGATATCCACAGTGACGATAAAATCCATTTTGCTGAAAGCTTCCAGTGTTTTATCGCGATCCGGGATGGACATGATCGGATTTTGGCGTGAGATGAACCAACCATGCGGTTGATAGGGATCGCCCGCGACGATGCCATCACGTAACTCCTGGAAAACGCCTATTTTTAGCGGAACAAAGGGATACTTCCATGGAACGCCATCCAGTCGCAGCGCTGAAACGCGCGGATACGGCGGCTGGGATGGCGCGCCCAACCCTGCGCCCTCTGCCGCGGCCGGAAACATGGTAGTGCCCCAATTGCCGACAATTGCATTCAGGGCGGAAATGGCACGTTGAGCCGCGAATGAATTAACGAAATTGGAGGTGCGCCAGCCATTGTGCGCCAGGGCATATTTCCCGGCCGCGGTAAACTCACGCGCGATACGGTCAATCGTCTCAGCAGGGATGCCGGTGATCTTGGAGGCCCATTCAGGAGTGAACTTTCGTACTTCGTTGGCTAATCCATCGAACCCGACAATATAATTATTTACAAAGTAACTGTCATACAGGTTGTTGCCTATGATGACGTTAAGCAGCGCCAGATGAAAAGCCAGGTCAGTACCAGGTTTGATGGGCAGCCACTCGGCGGCCTTTGCGGCAGTCTTCGTGAAACGCGGATCGAGATAAACGACCTTTACACCTGAGTCAATTGCATGGCTCAAGTCGTGCGTTTCGGAAGTGGAGATGGCCTCCATCAGGTTGCGCCCGGTGAGAATAATGTACTTCACATTTTCATATGAACGATTCGGTTCCTCCATGCCAAAGGTCATCAGGTTGGCGACGATCATGGCGTTGAAGCACAGGCTGCGTTGTGTGCCGTAATTAGGAGAGCCAAAAGCGCCGAGCAAGTTTTCAAATAATGGCTGGGACAGGTTGTGGGTGGAGGAGAAAACCATTGCCTCCGGCCCATACTTATCCTTTATTTCCTTCATCTTGCCGGCGACCAAATCCAGCGCTTCGTCCCAAGTGGCCTTGCGAAATTTCCCCTCGCCACGCTGTCCCACCCGAATGAGCGGAGTTAACACACGGTCAGGATCATAAGTATTCATCAGACCGGACTGTCCGCGCGGGCACAGGTTGCCTTTGGAATGGGGATGCTCGGGATTGCCTTCCAGTTTGACTACGCGCCCATCTTTGACCTTGGCGAGCAGGCCGCAACGCCAGACGCACATTTCACACATGCTGGGTATATAGCCATCGCCATTGGCATTGAGATGCCCGGCTGCGCGTGCTGCCTGCGCCACTTGCGGGGGAATAAAACTCCCTGCAGCCAGCGCGGCGCCTGCGGCTCCGCCCAATTTTAGAAAGTCACGTCGTGACAATGTATTCGACATAGTTATCTCCAGTTGCCAGCGATCAGTGATAACCACTAATCAGCATGGGATACCGATCACTGCTATTTCTCGCTGCGTTGCAATCCTGCCCGGTCGATCAGATAAAACAACAGGAGAGAGAACAACGCGAAGAAGAGAATGAAAAGGAATGGGCTGATGTTCCACAGGTCGGGAATGACAACGTTGCCATAATTTGCAATATTGGAAATGACGGGGAATATCTGCTGATAAGTCAGACCGTAGATGATCGCTCCAATCAGGAAACCGAGCAAACCAGGCACGATATAATCCAATTTTCCTTCGCCGGACCCGGCGATGCAGGTACCCGGTCAGTACCCGGTCAGGGCCATACCTACGCCAAAGATAAGCCCGCCAACCAAATTTCCAACGATATACGTGGCCGG
>JAKANW010000198.1 GCA_021823555.1 Chloroflexota bacterium | reverse complement strand
CCGATCGAGTGCGCGCAGGGCGCCCAAGTCTCGTAGGGAGGCAGGTAAGATATTCATAAAAATAAAGTCTCCCACAAGTCGTGGGAGACCTTATTGTATTACGTTTTACGGATTACTTCTTGCCGTCTTTGCCGAGGAAGTTATCCAACATGCTGGTGAACTCCATCGGGAAGATGTATTTGGTGGACTGACCGGCGCCGATGGATTTGAGCGTCTCAAAGTATTGCAGGGTCATGGTTTTCTGATCTACCTGGACGGCGGCTGCATAGATCTTTTCCAGTGCCAGGGCGAAGCCTTCCGCTCTCAGGATTTGCGCCTGGCGCTCGCCTTCAGCGCGCAGGATGTTCGATTGCTTTTCGCCTTCCGCCTTCAGGATGTTGGACTGTTTCTCGCCGTCAGCCACGTTGATGGCGGCTTCGCGCGTACCAGTTGACTCAGTCACGACCGCGCGGCGGATACGTTCAGCCGACATCTGGCGATTCATTGCTTCCTGTACGTCGCGCGGCGGGATGATCTCGCGGATCTCGACGTTGGTCACTTTCACGCCCCAACGTTCGGTCACTTCATCGAGGCGGGTGCGCAGCATATTGTTGATGTGCTCGCGCTCTGAGAGTACATCGTCGAGCGGGATGCCGCCGATCACGGCGCGCAGCGTTGTCGCCGCGATGCCGGCCGCCGACAATTCGAAGTTGCCGACCTGCAGCACCGATTGGGCGGGATCAATCACTTTGTAGTACCACAGGAAGTCAATCGAGATCGGCGCATTATCCTTCGTAATGGAAGTCTGGTGCGGCACTTCGCGCACCTGTTCGCGCAGGTCCACTTTTACAGGACGATCCACGCCAGGGATCAGGAAGACCAGGCCCGGGCCCTTTGGCTTATCCAACACACGGCCGAGGCGGAATACCACCAGACGTTGATACTCCGGCACGATGCGTATTGCATTGAGCACAGCCAGCAGGACCACCAGGAGGATGGCTCCTATAACACAGAAGACAGTTGTACTAACTACTCCAGTCATATTCTTCTCCTTATGAATGAATCTTATGATTTGACAGATCTCTTTTCAACGACCAACACGAACCCATCTCGACCCAGTACCCGGATCGGGGTCCCAGCCGGGATGGGACTCTCACTGCGGGCGCTCCATAACTCTCCTGCCACGTGCACGCTCCCTTCAGCGAGAATTTCCGTCCTCGCTTCTCCCACCCGCCCAACCAGCATATCCAGATCGTGGGTGGGATGCAGGTGTGCTGCCTGGATGGATTTGCTGACCGCAAACCACAGGAAGATTACCAGCAGGATGGATGCCACGACCACCAGGGCGGGGTTAACCACTGGTGCGCCGGTTTCCGTGGCAAACAGGAACATCGAACCTGCCACCAATCCCAATAGCGAAAGCGCCAGCCAGAGTTGGCCTTTCGGTTTTCGGAGGGCAAGCAGGAAGGGGATAACGCTCAATATGAGAAGGATCAATGCCCACAAGTTGATGGACAGGTTATAGACTGCATATCCCGCCAGTGCTATGCATAATATGGCTCCTGCTTCCAGCATTCCAGTCCCCGGGGTTACGATTGCCAGCAGGGTTAGTAATACTCCTGCCAGTAGGATCAGATAAGCTATATTCGGATCGAGAAGGAATTCCATATTATCTCCATTTGATTATACAACAAGTTGCACCTTTTCGATTTTATATACGAAAGACGACAGTCAGGTTTGCAGAGAGTCCGGGTTGGCGGTTGTATAATAGGTGCGCCAGAGGAAATCCCCTGTTACAGGAGTTTGAGTGAAATTTCAAAAAATTTGTATCCTCGGCCTCGGTTACATTGGACTGCCGACGGCTTCTATGTTCGCCACGTACGGGCTGTACGTGCTCGGCGTGGATGTGAATCCCAGGATCATCGAAACTCTGCGCGGCGGCGGATTGCACATCCATGAGCCGGGCCTGCACGAGACCGTGGCCCAGGCTGTGCAGTCTGGAAACCTGACTATCTCCACGGAGCCTGAGGAGGCCGACGCGTTTCTAATTGCCGTGCCCACTCCTTTCCTTGACGATAAGCTTGGCGAATACAATGGCGAAAGCTATAAACTGGCGGATATGCGCGCCGTAACCTCTGCGACCGAGGCCATCGTGCCTCATTTGCGGAAGGGGAACCTCGTCGTCCTCGAATCCACCTCGCCTCCACGCACGACCGTTGACCTGGTCCAGCCCATTTTGGAAAGATCCGGCCTCAAAGCTGGCGCCGATTTCTTCCTATGCTATTCGCCGGAGCGCGTCCTGCCGGGACAAATCCTGCGCGAGTTGATCGAGAATGCCCGTGTCATCGGCGGTGTGACCCCTGAGTCGGCTGAAGCGGGCGCGGCGTTGTATGCCACGTTTGTCAAAGGGGAAATTATCCAGACCGATGCAACTACTGCGGAAATGGTCAAGCTGATGGAGAACACCTATCGCGATGTGAACATTGCCATCGCCAACGAATTCTCACGCCTGGCTGAACATTTCGGCGTGGATGTATGGGAGGCTATCAGCCTGGCCAACCGCCACCCGCGCGTCAAGATCCTCAACCCCGGCCCCGGTGTGGGCGGGCATTGCATCAGCGTTGACCCGTGGTTCTTCGTGGAAGCCGCGCCCGAATTGACGCCGCTCATTCTGCACGCGCGCCAGGTCAATGATACCCAGCCGCTGTTTGTGGTGGAAAAAGCCCGCCGGGCTTTGGGGGATCTGAAAGGGAAGAAGATTGCCGCTCTCGGTCTGGCCTACAAACCGGATGTGGATGATCTGCGCGAATCACCCGCCGCCGAAGTGGTGCATCTTTTGCAGGAGACCGGCGCACAGGTGCGCGCCTATGAGCCTTTCAAACCCGATGCTGGATTGAAGGGAATCGAGTCTGTTCCCAGCCTGGAGGCCGCCCTGGTGAACGCGGACGCGTTGATCCTGCTTGTCCGTCACACTGAATTCCGCCAGCTCGACCCGGCTCAGGTACTTGAAATGACCCCGGCGCGGCTCGTGATTGACACCGTCAATGGGTGGGACTTGCCTGCCTGGGAGAAGGCGGGCTTTCGTGTGGTGCGCCTGGGCGTCAACAAATAGGCGGGAGGCAGGAGTCATATCGTGACCGTCCCCAAATTAAAAATCCTTTCTGTATTTGGCACCCGCCCCGAAGCCGTTAAGATGGCGCCCATCGTGCACCGGCTGGCGCAGACGCCGGAAATCGAATCGCGCGTGTGCGTCACAGCCCAGCACCGCCAGATGCTCGACCAGGTACTCGGCCTGTTTGCCATCCATCCGGATTACGATCTGGACTTGATGCGCGACAACCAGTCATTGCCCGAGTTGAGCGCAGCCATCTTCACCCACCTTGACCCTGTGCTGGCCGATTTCCAGCCTGACTGGGTATTGGCGCAGGGCGATACCACCACGGTTGCCATCACAGCCTTGCTGGCCTACTACCGCCGCATCCGCGTCGGACACGTGGAGGCGGGGTTGCGGACTCACGATAAGTGGCAGCCCTTCCCTGAGGAGATCAACCGCCGCGTGGCGGGTGTGACCGCCGACTTGCACTTTGCTCCCACTGAGTGGGCGCGCCAGAACCTCTTGCGCGAAAACGTGGACGAGGCGGCCATCAAAGTGACCGGCAACCCCGTCATTGACGCCCTGCAGGTGGTGGCGCAGCAACCTGCCCCGGCGGAGATCAGTGTCTTGACCCAAAAGCTGGGCATCGGGAACCAGAAAATGGGAAAGGCAGCCCGTAGCCTGATCCTGGTTACCGCTCACCGCCGCGAGAATTTTGGGGAACCGATTGAGAATATCTGCCACGCGCTTGCACAATTGGCCGCGCGCGGCGATGTGGAAATCGTTTATCCTGTGCACCTCAACCCGAACGTGCAGGGACCTGTCTATCGCCTGCTCAAGGATGTGCCGCATATTACCCTCCTGCCGCCGCTGGACTATTTGCCGTTGATCCACCTGATGAAACAGGCCAGGCTGATCCTGACCGATTCGGGCGGCATTCAGGAGGAAGCGCCCGGCTTTGGGATCCCAGCTCTTGTGTTAAGGGAAGTCACTGAACGGCCGGAGGGCGTGGAAGCAGGTGCGTTAAAACTCGTCGGGACCGGGACCAGCCGCATCGTCCAGGAAGCGACGCGTTTGCTGGATGACGAGTCAGCTTATTCGGCCATGGCCAAAGCTGTCAATCCTTATGGCGATGGTCACGCGGCGGAGCGCATTGTTGAGGCGCTGCTGGCTTTTCCCCGTTAGCCCTTTGTAATGTTTGGTCGGGTCTTTCTGAGTATAATGAATTTGATGCGCACGCTTCAGCGGCCTTTAACTTTCCTGTTGGCCTTATGCCTGCTCGCCCCAACCTGGATTTCTGCGCAAGCTCAGGGTCCGGATTTTCAGTATTTCAACGAGACCGGCCACAATGTGCAAGGGGAATTTCTACAGTTTTATCTTAAAGCTTCCAACCCCACTCTGGTATATGGCTATCCCCTGACAGAACAATTTACGAACAGCGATGGCCTGCTGGTGCAATATTTCCAGCGGGCGCGCTTTGAGTACCACCCTGAACTACCGGAGGGGCAGCGCGTCCAGCTTACTCCACTGGGACAGGAGATGTATACCCCCTCCATCCAGCTTAATTTCACCAGCCCCTTCGCGTGTCGTTATTTTTCAGAGACAGGCTATTCGGTCTGTTTTTCGTTCTGGGAATTCTTCGAGAATAATGGCGGCGTGGATCAATTCGGTTATCCCATCTCGCCCTTTGAATACCAGGATAACATGCTCGTTCAGTATTTTCAGAAGGCCCGCCTGGAATGGCAGCCGTGGAATCCCGAAGACCAGCATGTGGTAATTACCGACCTGGGGCGCATGTACTTCGATAAGGTGGGCGAAGACCCGGGCTTGCTGGCGGTGGCCCAGCCGTTGAACAGCACCACGGAGCAGGCTGTGCTCTCTTTACAGGTGCTGGCTTTTGTGCAGAAGGCGGTCGCGCTCCCAACTGACCAGCAGACGATCTTCATTGTGGCGCAGGATCAAGGTGGCCAGCCCGTGTCAAACGCGGAATGCACCGCGACGGTGTACTGGCCCAATGGCCTGAAGGATAGCAGTGTGGTTCTCACCAACGAGTCTGGTGTGGCCGTCATGGCATTATCATTCAACAACCAGCCACAGGGGAAGTTGATCTACACAGATATTACCTGTAACTACTCAGGATTGACCGGGACGACGACAACTTCATTCCGTATCTGGTATTAATCTCCTCAATTCACTCAAATCGAAGACCGGGCCATCCTTACAGGCCATCGCCCAGCCGTGATGGGTCAAGACCGCGCACACGCCGCATTCGGCGACCCCGCCGCAGGGCATGGGAGTGCGGACAAGCACCTGTGCTTCCGCGATCCAGTTCCGTTCAGCGCGGGCCTTGAGCTGGTCGGACCACCCCAGGCGGACTCTCAACCCTGGCAGGGACGCGCGTTCCACATCCACGGCAAGATAATCGGCCCATGTGCAAACATCTTCCAGCGCGGCCAGCGGCTGGACTTCGACCTCGGCGGGCAACTCCTGCGGTGGCGACCCGCAGACCAATGTTACAGCCGCGCCTTGCGCCAGGGCGGGCGGCAGGAGCGCCAGCAGGCGCGCGGGCGAGTCGTCCAAAGCAATGAGAGCTACGAGGCGGGCAGATACTGGCAGCGAAAAGCCGCGTCCGAGTGGGCCGCGTAAATGGAGCGGGACACCCGGAGTCCATGAGGCGGGCAGGGGCGGTGCAGTCAGGAAACCTCCGGGGGCCGCGCCCGCCGCGAAAATGGGAACAGGCAAAGGAGAGTCTGAAGCGTCGTGCGCCAGCAGGTATTGTCCGGGCGCGGGGACGAGTTCAGCCGGGCAGGAAAGCCGCGCCGCGGCCCTGTCCGAATCCAAATATAGTTCTGCCAGTTGGCCTGCGCCGGTGTGCATGTCTGCATCCTAACATGATTTGGCGGCCTGGACAAGCAGGTTATAATTTATGGCAGGGCAATCGCATCTAAATTCCTGCGGCCAGCACCTTGAGCAAGTACTCATCGTTCCAGGCGGCTTGCAGTTGTTTGGCGTGAATGCCACCTTTGGCCGTTTTCTCCTGTTTGAGCAGG
>JAKANW010000197.1 GCA_021823555.1 Chloroflexota bacterium | reverse complement strand
GCCAAGCTGGATCAATGCAATGACGCGGCGGAGAGTGACCCGACTGAAGGTCAGGATCTGCATGGGCGACGTCCCTTGCGTGACAGGACTGAAGCGATCTGTATCACCTGTGTGACTCATCGTTGCTCTCCTTTCTCTGGTCTGAGAAATACCAACTAACCGTAGCAGTTACGGTTCTATTTTGACGATGAAATTCTGGATTTTGTTCCGAGGCAATTAATGCCGTTTCTGCGAGACTGGACAAAAAAACTTTCCGCTGCTGGCACAGCGTCTCCCCAAATCCGCTAGACCTGGGTAGGGCCGCGGTGAGGCAGAACACCCGGGTACCAATGGGATCGTAGTTTTTCCATCTCCGGGTGGCTTTGTGATACAATGGAACAAACACATGAATATCTATTCAGTTGTTTAAAACATGAAAATAACCATCCTCGATGAACACATCGCTGCCCACGTGGCAGAACTCTTTCGCTCTTTCAGCGACACCAGCCGTGTACGCATCCTCTCTGCTATCGTGGAGCAGGAAATGAACATCTCGGCGCTGGCCGAACTGGTCGGCGTGACCGAATCGGCTGTATCGCACCACATGCGCGGGCTGCGGCAGATGCGCATTGTCCGGGCGCGACGTGAAGGCAAGGAAGTCTATTACAGCGTGGATGACCCGCATATCATCGCGCTGTTCCAGCAGGGAGTCAGGCATGTGCAGGAATAAAGCTTTGTTGCTGCTCACCCTGATTTGCATCATCATTGGCCTGCTCACAACGTTGACGCCGTTTTCAGATATTGATCATGATGGCTCATTGGATTCTCTCGTTACCGAGGGATTTTTACTGCTCCCGATGGTTAGCGCCGTGATTGGGCTTTTCTCCCTGCTGATCCGACTCCCCACAGCCTGCCTCACCACGCCCCAATCCTTTTTCACTCTGCTGGTCCCCCCACCCATCCCAACCAAATAAATCTGCCTTTGCTCCGGCATATTTTGCTGCCGAAGGTGGCCTGATTCCGCGTGTTTGCAAACACACAGCGTTTCCGGCTGGAAGGAGAACCCATAGTGCGTCGCACCATGTTAAAGGGATAGTTTCAAGCGAGAATCGTCCCCGCTAACGGAAATCAACCCAAAAGTCTGGCGCGACGCGCCCAACCTGATTGGAACAAATCGAACTTTATGGACAATAAACTGGAACAAGCTATGCTCCAGGGGCTGACCGAACAGGAAGCCCTCGAGCGACTGGCAATTGATGGCTACAACGAACTACCCGGCACAAAAAAGCGTACCTTTTTCCATATCCTGCTCGAAGTCATCCGTGAGCCGATGTTCCTGATGCTGATTGCCTGCGGCCTGCTCTACCTATTCCTGGGCGACCGCGAAGAAGCCGTGATGCTGATGGGCTTCGTGGTGGTCATCATCGGCATCACCTTTTACCAGGAACAGAAAACCGAGCGGGCGCTGGATGCCCTGCGCGATTTATCCAGCCCGCGCGCGCTGGTCGTCCGCGATGGGAAGCAACAGCGCATCGCCGGGCGCGAAGTTGTTCGTGATGACATCCTCCTGATTGCCGAAGGCGACCGCATACCCGCGGATGCGGTCTTGTTGACAGGATTAAACGTCAGCGTGGACGAATCTTTGTTGACCGGCGAATCGGTTCCAGTGAGAAAGAAATCGTGGGATGGTCGGCTCGAGATGGGACGCCCCGGCGGCGATGATCAGCCATTCATCTACTCCGGCTCAATGGTGGTCAAAGGACAGGGCGTGGCGCAGGTACGAGGGACGGGCATCCGCACCGAGATTGGCAAGATCGGCAGGGCGCTCCAGGTTTTGCAGCCTGAGGATACCCATTTGCAGCAGCAGACCAGCAAAATCGTGCGCAACTTCGCCATGATCGGGCTGGCGATGTGCGCCGTGGTGGTGGTCGTCTATGGGTTGACGCACACCGACTGGCTGCACGGGTTCCTGGCAGGCCTCACACTGGCGATGGCCACCCTGCCTGAGGAGTTCCCGGTGGTGCTGACGGTTTTCCTGGCGCTCGGCGCGTGGCGCATCTCACAGCGGCATGTGCTGACGCGGCGCGTTCCAGCGGTGGAGATGCTCGGTGCAGCGACTGTGTTGTGCACCGACAAGACCGGCACGCTGACCCAGAACCGCATGACCGTGACGCACCTGATGGTGGGCAATGAAATGCTGGAAGTAGATTCGGCGCAACGTTCCCTGCCCGAGGCGTTTCACGAACTGGTGGAGTTTGGCATCCTGGCAACGCCGATGGACCCGTTCGACCCGATGGAGAAAGCCATCCAGGAACTGGGTGGGCGCACGCTGGTCAACACCGAACACCTGCATGCTGATTGGAACCTGATGCGCGAGTACCCGCTCTCGGAGAAACTGCTGGCAATGTCGCACGTCTGGCGCTCCACCAGCCGCCACGCCTTTGTGATTGCAGCCAAGGGCGCGCCCGAGGCGATTGCGGATTTGTGCCACTGCGACGCGGCGCAGATGGATACTCTGCGTGACCAGATTAACCAGATGGCCGACCAGGGCCTGCGCGTGCTCGGCGTGGCAAAAGCAGAATTCACCCCTGTGGATTTGCCTGCTGAACAGCATGATTTTGAATTCAAGTTTGTCGGCTTTCTCGGGCTGGCGGACCCCATCCGCCCCGAAGCGCCGGGCGCGGTGAAGGAATGTTACGACGCTGGCATCCGCATCATCATGATTACCGGCGACTATCCCGGCACGGCGCGCAACATCGCCCGCCAGATCGGACTGAAACCGCTGGATGATATCATCACCGGCACGGAATTGGACGCAATGAGCGATGACGAGCTGTGCGAACGCATCAAGACCACCTGCGTCTTTGCGCGCGCCATACCAGAACAGAAACTGCGCATCGTCGGCGCGTTGAAGGCCAATGGCGAAGTGGTGGCGATGACCGGCGATGGCGTCAACGACGCCCCGGCGCTGAAAGCGGCACATATCGGCATTGCCATGGGCGGACGCGGCACCGACGTGGCGCGCGAATCCGCCGCGCTGGTGCTGGTGGACGATAACTTCGCGTCCATCGTCGCTGCGGTGCGCATGGGACGTCGTATCTTTGACAATCTCAAAAAGGCGATGGCGTTCATCTTCTCGGTGCATATCCCCATCGCGGGTATGTCACTCATCCCGGTGCTGTTCAAGATGCCGCTGGCGCTCCTGCCTGTGCACGTGCTCTTCCTGGAACTCATCATTGACCCGTCCTGCACCGTGGTCTTTGAAATGGAAGACGAAGAACGCGACATCATGCAGCGTCCGCCGCGCAAACTGGACGCGCCGTTGTTCGGGCGCTCGATGGCGCTCTCCGGGCTGATCCAGGGGCTCGGCATCCTGGCGGTGGCGGCGGGCGTCTACGCTTTCGCACTCAATCAAAATCTTGGCGAAGGCGAGGCGCGCATGTTCGCCTTTGTCTCGCTGGTTATCGGCAACCTGGGGTTGATCTTCGCCAACCGCTCGCGCACGCTGCCCATTCTCCAATCGCTGCGCATCCCCAACAAGGCGCTCTGGTGGGTCAGCGGCGGCGCGCTGTTTTTCCTGGCGCTCGTGCTGGCTGTCCCTGCCCTGCGCGAGGTGTTCCAGTTCGCTCCGCTCCATCGCTGGGAGATGGCGTTGCTGTTTTTCACTGGATTGAGCAGCATCCTGTTTGCCGAGAGCGTCAAACTCAAAGCAGTGCAAAAGGCGATTTACCGGGAAGGTGAATAATGTTCGAAATCTTCATTCAATGGATGGGCGGACTGTTGGCGTATGCCACGCTGGGAATAATTCTCTTCGGCATTTGGCGTGGCACCCAACGGCAGGCGGGACGCGTCACCGGACTCAACGGCACATGGCTCCGTTCCCCGTGGTTTTACCTGGCTTCATGCGCGCTGTTCTTCAGCGTCTGCTACTTCGGCTGGATTCCCCTGCCGCTGACTGTTTCGCCGCAAACTCGCGCGTGGATGTTGGTTCTCGGCTCGTTGTTATATTTCCCCGGCATGGCCCTTGTATTGTGGGGAAGGCTGGCGCTTGGCAAAAATTACTTTGTCTCGACGGGTTTCGGCGCGCAGTTGTTCGAAGGACACCAACTGGTCACAAGTGGCCCTTTTGCCATCATGCGCCATCCCATGTACGCCGGTCTCATGCTGGCTGCATTTGGCGCGCTGTTGATTTATGCTACATGGACAACACTGGCTTTCGCCATTTTCGCCCCGCTGACCAGTGTTCGTGCACGGCGCGAGGAGCAGGTGCTCGCGGCAGAGTTTGGCGAGCAATGGCAGGATTATTGCAGACGTATTCCGATGTTTGTTCCGCGATTCAAAATTGAAAGGAAAGAAAACAAATGAAACGCAAACGCGCACTGGATTTGCTCGATCTGCAACCTGGCGAACACGTGCTCATTATCGGCGTGGGAAAAGGAAGGCGCGGCCACAGTCCAAATAGCCTCGGGGCTGTCTAAATCTAATCGGGTGTAGTAACCGGAACTAGTTCGGATGGACCAACATCACCGGGATGTGCACATGGTGGATGATCTCCTCCGCCACGCTACCTTTTAGCCAGCGCTGTAGACCCACGCGCCCATGAGTGGACATCGCGATCATGTCTGCATGGATTTCATCAGCGACCTCGATGATCGTCTCTGGCACGGGGCCTTCACGAATCATGCTTGTGACCTTGGCGCCTTCTTTTTCGAGTTTTTGAATCTCGGTCGCCAGATACTGTTCAGCCTCCTCTTCAATTTCCGTGGTGACCGTGGTTGCCATGGCAGTATTTCTGCCAAAAAACTCTCTGGCTGGAACGATTGGCACACGCAAGATAACGATCTCCGCGCCTTCCGCTTTCGCCAGGGCCTGCACATGTGGCAATACTTCTTCTGCGGTTGGTGAGCCATCCAATGGAACGAGAATTTTCTTGTTCATACTTACATCTCCTTTGAATACGCTCAAACTAACTCTAGCACGGAGGAGACCTGATTTCAAGTGAAAACTACCACACTCACAATTCCGATAAAATGGGCTATATAATGTAACTATGAATATCCTTCTGGGCTGCCCCATCTGGTCGTTCAAGGGTTGGGTCGGGAATTTTTACCCAAAAGGCACAAAGCCCGCGGACTTTCTGCGCGAGTATGCGCGGCGGCTGACCACCATCGAAGGCAACACCACTTTTTATGCCGTCCCTGCGCAGAAGACAATCGAAAACTGGGTTGCAGATACGCCTGAGACGTTTCGCTTCTGCCCCAAAATCCCGAAAGCAATCAGCCACGAAGGCAAGTTGGCGGATAACATTGACCAGGCGCACGCATTTGTGGACGTGATGCGACAGCTTGGTACACGCCTTGGTCCAATGTTCCTGCAACTCCCGCCTCGTTACTCCCCGAACCTGCTCCCTGACCTACAGGCTTTTCTCTCCGTTTGGCCGCGTGACGCGCGCCTCGCGGTCGAAGGCCGCCATTTGGATTGGTTTGATTCACCGCACAACGAATTGCTCGATCAACTGCTCACCGAACACAATATGGCGCGTGTGACGATTGACACGCGTCCGATCCGCAGTCTGAAGGGGGATAAGATTCTGGAGGGCAGTGTATATCAAACCCTGCTCGAAGCGCGCCAACGCAAGCCCAATGTCCCGGTAGTTTCAAAGCGCACAACGGATTTCGTCTTCGTCAGGTATATCGGTCATCCTGAAATGGATCAAAACAGGCCCCTTCTGGAGGAATGGGTCGAAATTCTTTCCTCGCAGCTATCAGCGGGGGCGGAGGCGTATGTCTTCTGTCATTCCCCCGATAATTTGATCGCACCGCATCTCTGCCACGAGATCCATCGAAGCGTGGCGCAAAAAATTGACATTCCGCCGTTGCCGTGGGATGATATCCAATCGAATACCTTCGAGCAGGGACAGTTGTTTTGAAGGAACTCCAGGTTCTTCATAACCTGGGGTTTGATTTCATCTGGGTTGGAACCGTCCCGAAGGTTGGTTGCAAAAGGCCGAAAGCGGCGCAAGTTCAACCTTCGGGATGTTGCCCTCAACTTGTTTGAAACACACCCATTTCATTTTTGGCTCATGAGTAGTTTCAAGGAGCTACCCAAAAACTGGTAAGATGAAGACATGTTGAATATCCAAATCAAAAATCTCCTTGACGACAAGAAATGTTACGAAGTAGTACGCGAACTGCGCTGGTCGGA
>JAKANW010000196.1 GCA_021823555.1 Chloroflexota bacterium | reverse complement strand
TGGCTGGCTATTCCTTCGCTCCGCTGCGCGGCCGGTCCTTTGACCTGGTGGCGGTCATCTCGCCGTTCCATAACCTGGCCTACCAGCCCCTGCTGACCACCGTCCACGGTGCATACACCACCCCGCTTGGAATCCTGCCGGTGGACAAAGCCGCGCTGAATGAAGTCGACTTGACTTTGAAGGGTGATTTGGGCTTTGGTCTTTCGCCCATTTCTCGCGACAACGAACACTCGCTTGAAATCGAACTGCCCTTCCTGCAGCGCGCGCTGACCGGCGGCTTCCAACTTCTGCCCATCATGGTCCGCGCCCAGGACTCTGAGGTGGCCCAGGGACTGGGCCGCGCCCTGGCGCAGGTGCTCAAAGGCAAGAACGCGTTGCTGGTTGCCAGCACGGACCTTTCGCACTTTTACGACCAGAAAACCGCCAACCGTCTCGACGAATCTATGCTCCAATGTTTTGCCTCCTTCCAGCCGGACAAAATCTTTGAGTATGAACAGAGCGGCAAGGGCTTTGCCTGCGGTCACGCCGCGGTGGCGGCGGTGCTGTGGGCGGCGCGCGAACTCGGCGCGGACAAGGTGCAGGTGCTGCATCATGCCACATCCGGCGATGTGACTGGAGATTACGAACAAGTGGTGGGTTATGGCGCGGCGGTGGTGTTGAAGCGCAAAACGTAAATTAAGCCTCACGTTTTACGTTTCTCTCTCTTCTACTTTTTCTCCCCTTTTTCATCAACTTCTCGATCCAACCCACGAATGACTCGGGCGGCAAATAGTCCACCAGTTTCCACGGCTCCATTCCGCGTGCCGTTAGCACTTCATTGGCGGCTTTAATTCCTGTGGCGCAGGCACGCTCTAAAAAGAACGACGGCAGTGGGTCACGCACCCAATCTCCGGCGCAAAACAAATTCGGCCAACGCGTGACAACCCCGGGATGGCGGTCGCGCGGGCCGAGCGATGGCAGTGTATGCACCGCCGCGTTGCGCTGCAGGTGTTGGTAGATCAGATGCCCGCGCAGTTCGGAGTAGGCGCGGTAAAAGTCGGTGATTGTCTCGGTTAACAGCAACGCGTCGGGCTGGTCGAATTTTTCCTGCGGGCCGTAAATGTGCATCTCCATCGCGCTCCCGCCCGTGGCCTTGCTCCACGCCCGATATGGCGCGTACATGCGCTCAAGCCAGAAAAAATTGTGCATCACAAAATCGCCGGTGAACATCCCGCCCTCTGGCCCGGGCTTTGGCTTGCGGTCGAACCACAAACGGACGATGGCATTCGGCAGGGCGCGCGGAAAGTACAGATCGTCCGCACCGAAGCTGGCTTTCAGGATCGACTCCGCCGCCGCCGCATCCACCGTCAAAATGACGTGACGCGCCGCAAACGATTCATCCCCACATTCCACCGTCCACGCTTCATCCTTGACTATGAGCCGGGTGACGCGTTTTCCCAGCCAAATCTTCCCCCCAAGCGATTCCACGCGCGCCGCCAACGGTTCCGTGACTGCCGTTCCGCCATCGCCCGGCAGATACGAGAACGCCCAAGCATCGCGCCGCATCAAGGTGTAGAAACGCAGGAAGGCCAGAAATCCCGCCAGTGGAATCTCGTCCATGTGCGTCGAGAGTCCATTGCGCGCCAGACCGGTGAAAAACGAACGCAACGCCGGTGACCATTTGCCGATATACTGTCCGAGCGTTTGCCCTTCGAGCGGCTGTTCCTCCGCGAAAGGGTCCACGCCCACGGCCATGATCAGCATTGCCCAGACGTGAAAGAGCCTCAGCCAATCGCGGGTGTCGATGGTCCACAAAAAGTCGGGACGCAGGAAGAGTTGCAAATAATGGAACGGCGCGGGGATGAACGAATGACGGATGGCTGCTCCCACCGAAGCCATGCGCAGTTTGGATTGGTTGCGGAAGATCCAGCGCTCTTCCTGCGCGGGGACAAAGACCGGACGGATGTTGTGCCGCGCCAGCATGGCCTGCAAATTGCGATACGGCGACCAGATGCCGTGCACCCCATGCTCCAACCGGAATGTCCAACCGTTGACCTGCACCTCTTCGCCGCCCGCGAGGCGTCCGCCCACAAAGCGCGGGTCGGCTTCGAGCACGAGAGGTTTCAGGCCGCGCTCGGCGAGATGCAGTGCCGCGGAGAGTCCAGCAATCCCGCCGCCGACGATGATTACGTCACGGTCAGTCATGAAAAATTCGGACGCGGAAAACGCGGACGGACGCGGAGGAACACCAAGAAATTTTTTCTCTCCGCGTGCTTCGCGATCCGCGTTCTATATTTTTACCCCGGCGCATAAGTGGTCAACCTCCCTTTGCGGACGGCGGAGTAGCGCAGCCATTCCGCGGCCAACATCAGCGGATGTGCCTGCATCAGCGACGGTTCGGTGTAGCATTGTTGGAAGCAACTGTGACAGGTGCGCGGCGGCTGGCCATACGTCTCGTAGGCGCGTGACCAGGCTTCGTCCCAAGTTTGCGCCTCCAGCAAATTGACCGGCCTCCCGCCCTGACCGTTATCCGCTTTTTCGAAGGGTCGGCAGGGATAGGTGAGACTGCCGTCCGCCAGGATGCGCGGGACGAGGGTGGGGTAACAGTCGAAGGGAGCGAGATCGAGCATGGCTTGGAAGTAGCCGTCCGAGCCGAGGATAGGCGCGCCGCCGCGTTTGAGTTGAATCAATTTGTTGATGAAAGCCTTGTACTCGTCGGAGACCATTAATTCGTAACGCGGCCAGTTGTTGAACGATTGCGGGGAGAAGGAAATGAGCAGGTGGTTTTTTTGGCAGAAGTCGAGCAATTCATCCGCGGTGGAAAGCGTTTCGGGAGTCAACACCGCGTTGACGATCATCTGGTAGCCGAACTTTTTCTGCTCGCCCGCGTAGTGACGGATGTTGTTGAGGATGGTCTGGGCTTGGGCGGGGGAAACGCCGATGGTTTGCGACCAGCTTTGGGTGTCGGTTGAATCGAGGCTGACGATGAGGCGGTCAATGTGCGGGAGGGCCGGCTCGTGCCGGGCAAGCAGGAGTCCGTTCGAGATGAGCGTCAGTTCGCGGAAGTTCAAGCCGCGTTTGGCGCGCCTCACGATCTCGTCAATGTCGGGATGCGTAAATGGTTCACCGCCGGTCAGCCAAAGCGTGTCTACCCCGGTGCGAATGACGCGCAGGATGCGCAGGATGTCATCGAGTGCAAGCGGTTTGATGGATTGGTCGTTGCGGCGCGCGCCGAATTCTTCGCAGTAGGCGCAATTCAAATTGCACTGCCCGGTGACGTAGAAGACTGCGACGCACGGATGTAAATGGCGGTCGTTGCAGGCAAGTTTGAGGATGTTGCGCCAGTAGGTAAGCATGGGGAAAAGATCAATTTGTGTAGCAGGTTCTTCATCATCCCCGGCCCTCTCCCAACGGGAAAGGGCCGGGGTGAGGCAATGTACGATCAGTTATTTGTTCCACTGTTTGACCGCGGCGCGGAATGCCACTTTTAAGCGCTCGTCGGGCAATTCGGAAATGCTTTTATATTTCTTGCCGTTGATCCAAATTTCAAGCGTGCTGTCGGGCGCGGTGCCGAAATCAATCTCATATTCCAACAGTTCGGGATCGGCTTGGAGTTTGGCGCGCAGGATGTCTTCGATTTGTTCGGCAAACGGCGCGGCCAGTTTCTCGCCGTGTTCGTAGTCGAAGATGGTGATGCCTTCGTCGTGTTCCAGTGTGGTCTTCACGGTTTCGGCGGGCGGCATGTCGCGCATGTATTCAGGTTTTTTGTCGGTGATGGGGAGCAGGTCCACCTTGTTCGAGTTGCGAAAAACCGGAATCAAAAGTACGATCACAATGAGCAGGGCGATCAATCCCACAATAACGATTATCGGGTTCATAGTGTCCTCTCCGGTTACGACGGAATGATGGTGGCGATATTATATCCAATCCAGCGGGTTATAATCATTTCATGTTTGCGCGTCTTGCCATCAACCTGCCGGCTGTGAGCGGCGTCTTCGACTATGCCATTCCCGATGAATTCGTGGGGGAGATCGGCGTTGGCTCACTGGTCACCGCACCGTTTGGAAAGCAGACCGTACAAGGCGTGGTACTGGAATTGGTTGACCACGCCTCCGTGGCCGAGACGCGTCCGCTCGAATCATTGCTTGACCCTGTGCCGGTTCTGACCATCCCGCAGATTTCCCTGGCCCGTTGGATGAGCGAACATTACCTTCAGCCATTGGCCGCCATGGTCGAGTTGATGCTGCCAGTGGGACTCAGCCAACAGGCGGATACGTTGTACGATATTCGTTCGAATATTGATCATTCGAATATCGAATTATCGAGTATTTCCGCCCGGTTGGTGAAATTGCTTGAAGAAAAAGGTACATTGCGCGGCCGTCAAATTGACCGTCACTTCGCGAAGGTGGACTGGCGCAAGTCGGCGCAGGCGCTGGTGCGGCGCGGCGTGCTGCGGACTCAGTCCGTACTGCCTCCGCCGCGCGTGCGGCCGAAGTTCATCCGCATGGCGCAATTGGCCGTCACGCCGGAAGAGGCCGAGGCGGCCATGCCCGCCCTGGGCACAAAACAGACCTTGGAGCGGCGACAGCAGGCACTGCAGTTCCTCGTCCGCGCAGTGGATGCGGTCAACATCTCGTGGGTCTACGCCGAGAGTGGCTGCAAATTGGCCGACTTGGAGGAACTCGAAGAACGCGGCTTGATCCGCCTAATTGAGAGCGAAATTTTCCGCGACCCGCTGGAGAGACTGGAAAATCGGGAGTTGGGAATCGGAAACAGCGAAATTGTGTTGACGGTTGAGCAGGAAGCCGCTTTGAACGAAGTCCTTGCCGCACTCGCCAATCACCAACTACAAATTACCAATTACCTTTTGCACGGAGTCACCGGTTCTGGCAAGACCGAAATTTATCTGCGCGCCGCCCATGAGACGATCAAGCACGGAAAGCAAGCCATCATTCTCGTTCCAGAAATCGCGTTGACACCGCAAATCGTCCGGCGCTTTTTGGCGCGTTTTCCCGGTCAGGTGGGACTCGTCCACTCGAAGCTCTCGGAAGGCGAACGCTACGATACGTGGCGGCGTGCCCGCGGTGGAAAACTCAAGATCATCATCGGGGCGCGCTCGGCCTTGTTTGCCCCGCTTCCGAATATTGGTCTCATCGTCGTGGACGAGTGTCACGACTCATCGTATTACCAATCCGAGCCGCCGTTCTACCATGCGGTGACCTCCGCCCAGGAATACGCGCGTCTGTGCGGCGCGGTCTGCGTGCTTGGCTCCGCCACTCCAACGATTGAACAGCGCTTCCACAGTTCCTCTCTCTCGAAATCGGGAGAGCCCCCTCCGCTTCGCTCCGGGGAGGCTTCGCACGGGCCAGGGGTGAGGGCGACCCGCCTCCTCTCCCTCCCGCAGCGCGTCACCGAATCACAATTGCCTGCCGTCCAAATTGTGGACATGCGAGCGGAATTAAAGTCGGGCAACCGCGGCATCTTCAGCCGCGCCCTGGCCGAATCTATGGCCGAAACCATCCAACGCGGCGAGCAAGCTATTCTCTTCCTCAACCGCCGCGGCACCGCGACCTACATTTTTTGCCGCGATTGCGGGACGACGCTCAAATGCCCCAACTGCGACACGCCGCTCACCTACCACACCGACCTGCGCATCACCCCTCATTCTTCACCCGATACCTTGTTGTGCCATCATTGCGGCTATCAACGTCACATGCCGAAGAAATGCGCCGTCTGCGGCAGCGAGCAGATTCGCCAGTACGGCCTTGGCAGTGAAAAAGTGGAAGCGGATGTGCAGGCTATGTTCCCACAAGTGCGGACTCTCCGCTGGGATTGGGAAACGACGCGTCAAAAAGACGCGCACGAGATCATTCTGACGCACTTCGCCAATCACCAAGCTGATGTGTTGGTGGGCACGCAAATGCTCGCCAAAGGACTCGACCTTCCGCTGGTGACACTGGTGGGAATTGTCCTCGCCGACGTGGGCCTCAACCTCCCCGATCCGTTCGCGGCAGAACGCGCCTTCCAAGTGTTGACTCAAGTGGCTGGGCGCGCGGGACGGTCAGCGCGTGGGGGAAAAGTGATTTTGCAAACGTTCGTGCCGGATCATTACGTCATCCAATCTGCGGCGAAGCACGATGTGGGCGGCTTCCAGCAGATCGAGTTGAACTATCGCCAGCAGTTGGGCTATCCGCCGTACGCGAAGCTGGCGCGG
>JAKANW010000195.1 GCA_021823555.1 Chloroflexota bacterium | reverse complement strand
GACCTTGCTAAAATGTTCCTCAATCGCTTCCAGTGGCTTCTTGGGCATGGCTACCTCCTACGGGATAGCCAGTTTTACCTCAATTTAGATGCGATTGCCCTGGCTACGAAGCCCTTTCGTGAAGCATTGATTCTGTTATATACTTAAAATGCACTCATTCCTGTCCAAGGAGTCGTCCATGCTCACCATCGAAAAAGTGGATACCGATAACAAGGCCCAGGTACGACGCTTTGTGCAACTGCCTTATCGCCTCTACAAGGATTGCCCGCAGTGGGTGCCACCGCTGAACATTGACGCCTACAACCAGCTCAATCGCAAAAAGCATCCCTTCCACGAGCATTCGGATGTGGATTTTTTCCTGGCGGTGCGCGATGGCCGTGACGTAGGGCGGATTGCTGCCATCGAGAACAAACCCTTCAATCAGTATCATAATGTCAAGGAAGCCGACTTCTATTTGTTCGAATGTGAGAATGACCCCGAAGCCGCTAAAGCACTGTTCGGTGCCGTCTTTGAGTGGGCGAAAGGGCGCGGCCTGAATGCAGTCATCGGGCCGAAAGGAATGGGCCCGCTGGATGGTTACGGTGTGCTGGTCTTCGGCTTTGAGCACCGCCAAACCATGACCATGCTCAACTACAACCTGCCGTATTACCAGTCCCTGGTGGAGGCGCAGGGCTTTGTCAAGGAAGTGGATTTCGTATCCTGCTTTTTGCCTGCCGATAGTTTCCATCTTCCAGAGCGTGTCGAGCGGATTGCCCAACGCGTGGCTGAGCGCGGCGGGCTGTCGGTAAAGAAGTTCAAGAACAAAAAAGAATTACTCCAGTGGGCTGACCGCATTGGGGAAGCATACAATAAGGCCTTCGTCCAGAACTGGGAGTATTACCCGCTGACCCGGCGCGAGATTGATTTTGTGGTGGAAAACATTATGACCATCGCCGATCACCGCCTGATCAAGGTCATCACCCATAATGAGGATGTGGTTGGCTTTTTGTTCGCCTTCCATGATGTCTCTGCCGCGCTCCAGCGCGCCAGGGGGCGTCTCAACCCATTCTCGCTGGCCGACTTGCTGCTCGAAATGCGCCGCACGAATATGGTGGCCGTCAATGGCATGGGCATCCTGCCGGAGCACCAGGGCACCGGTGGGAACGCGCTGCTGTACTACGAGATGGGCAAGACCCTGCTTGATTTCAAGCAGTTCGCGCATGTCGAAATGACCCAGGTGGCCGAGACCACGAAACAGATGCGCGCCGACTTGAAGAACCTGAACGGCGTGGAGTACAAGAATAATCGCGTGTATAGAAAAACGTTTGAAGGTTAGAAGGTTGCGGGTTTGAACATTGAACCTTTCAACATGCCGCCTTTCCAACTTTCAACCTTTTGAACTTTTAACGGAGAAAATATGCGCCACCCTCTGGACTTCATTCCCGCAACCTCCCGCAAGCTGCTCTTCTTTACGTTTCTCATCCTGACCCTGGGCCTGTTCGCCGTTTTCCAAATTTTGGATGGACCGATCAAGACTCCCGCCGCGCCCAATGGCATCGTCTCGTTTGAACTGGCGGGATCATCTGCTGCCGCGCGGGCGATGATCAATTCGTGGGATGCCTCTGCCCGGCTGAACACAGCATTCGGGTTGGGCCTGGATTATCTTTTCATGCCTGTCTATGCCACGGCCATTGCCCTGGCTGCGCTTTTAGCCGCGGGAAAGCATCCGGGTGGATACGCCTCCCTCGGCGTGGTTGCAGGATACGGGGCGTATGTGGCGGCGCTGTTCGACGCCGTCGAGAATTACGCGTTATGGCAAATCCTGACCGGAGACGTGGCGTCTGCCTGGTCTTCGGTTGCCGCAATCTGCGCGGCGATCAAGTTTATATTTTTTATTGGGGGAGTTTTGTATGGGCTGGTTGGCTGGTTGATGCCAAAGCGAGCTTAACCCTGGCTTATATCGTCAGTTTGAGCGCTTCCGATATCGGGATGGTCTTGCCATCTTCCTGTTTGCTGAGCGGCAACACCACGTGGAAGTGGCTGCCGGGGAAATGGATTTCATCGTAGCCGGGGCTTTCCACCCAGATGCGCCCGCCGTGCGCCTCCACGATGCCGCGCGAGAGCGCCAGTCCCAGCCCTGAGCCGCCGCCTCTGAAGCGCGTCCGGCTGGTGGAATGTTTGGTAAGGTCGCCGGACTGGTAGAACTTGGTGAAGATGATCTCGCGGAAGGTGGGATCCACGCCGATGCCCGTGTCGCTGACGATGATCTCCACGCCGCCGTTGGGCAATTCCCCGCCGTTGGGGTTGACGAGGCAGCCAGTGACCGTGATCCCGCCCTGGTTGGGAGTGAATTTGATGGCATTGTTGACCAGGTGCTGGAATACCTTGCGGAGACTGTTGGGGTCGGCATTCACGTACGGCAGGACAGGCAGGTCAATGGCCAGGGATTGATGCCGTTGACGCAGGGATTCGTTTTGAGCAGTGCACACCTGTTGCAGCATTTCGTTTAGTCCCACGGGCTGCAGGTTCAATTGCATGGATCGGGCATCCAACTGGGCGATGTCGAACATCGAGTCCATCACCTGATGCAGGCGCAGGATCCCCTCGTGGATGCCTTTGATGACCTTAATAAGATTGGGGTCGAGGCTGGAATCTTCAAGCAGCATCTCGGCGTAGCCCTTGATAACCGTCAGGGGAGTGCGCAATTCGTGTGAAGCGATGCTGATGAAATCGGATTTGGTCTGGTCAAGCCGTTCCAGGTCGCGGTTCGATTTTTCGAGGGCGCGGCGCGCCTGGCGCAGTTCGGTGTTCAGGCGGATCAGGTTCTCGACCAGGCGGGCGTTTTCGAGGGCCACGGCTGTTTGGTTGGCAAGCGCGCTGAGGGTGAGCAGGTCATCCTGGGTGTAGCGGTTGCCGCTTAATTTCGAGCCAAAGGCCAGCAGACCGATCCATTTGCGCTTGGCCAGGATGGGAACGTACACTTCGGCCTCGAGGCGCCGGAACCATTCCCGCTCGAGGGGAGGGGCCGCCCGGTAAGCCGGGAGCAGGTCCAGGTCGTATTGAAGAAGCGGGCGTTGTTCACGGGCGAAGTAGGACGCGATGGGTCCGCTCTCCTCCAGTTGAATGGCGATGATCTGGCGCTCGGCCTGGCTGCGCGCCGAGCGCAGACGATGGATCGTCCGCCCGTCGGCTTCGTGCTCGGTATCCACCAGGAACAGGAAGCCGCGCGTCACTTTCATGGTTTCGAGGATGATGCCCACGGCCACCGCGACTAGGCGATCCATTTCCAGAATGTTGCTGATGCTTTCACTGTACTCGTGCAGGGCGCGACCGGGATCATACTGGTCGGCGCGCAACCAGCGGTCCACGAGGCGGCGCACCAGGCTGAGCAGCGGTGTGAAGATGAGCGCCAACAGCATGGCAATAATGGCGCCCATCAGCAGCGGATTAAATTGGGGAGCTGCGCGGAAAGCCGTTTGGAAGAAGGCAAAGCCAGCCACGTAGAAAGCGACGATCAACAAGGTGGTGATCAGATAAACGAGCGCGCGCCGGATGATCTGTCGCACGTCTGGCAGGTCATGGGTCAGGGCCACATACGCGACCAGGATGGCGATGGCCAGCCGCAATGGGTTGCCAGATAAAGACACTCCCCCCAGCAGCATTAAATCATTGATGATGATCAAGCCATAGATGAGCAGCCAGTAGGTCAAACGGTTGCGCAGCAGAGGCTGGCTGGTCTCCTTTTTTGCCTTCTGCACAGTCAGGATGCCGCTGAGAATAAAGCCGCCCCAGCCGACCCAGGTCCACGCCATCCCCAGCCGTTCGCGGGGCAGGTACCATTGTCCGTTGCTCCAGATGATCTTGGGCAGGTCGGGCACGATCAAATTGATGAGTGTTAATCCGACAGCCCAGACCGCCGCGCTGATCGCCCATATCCACCACGTGCTGCGCCGCAGAGAGGTGTGGATGATCAAGATGGCCAGCAAGGCCAGCAGCATTGCAGTATATAGTTCCAGGTTTTGGAAGAAGGCCTGGCTGAACTGCGGCAGGCGCCCCGCTTGCCAGAAGGCTTCTCCAATATTTAATAGTAGAGCCGCCAAGGCGTACGCACTGACCAGCCAGATGGTGGATTCCTGCCCTTCGCTGCGTTGGAAAGCGAACAATAGCACAGGCAGGTACAGGGCAGCCAGGATCAGCAGCCCGATCATGGTCATCAATTGCGGATCGAGGGTGGGCATCGAAGAAAAGTATACTCGAATTCAATGAATGGGGTATCATTGTAAAGTCAGAGCTAACTTTTTTGTCGAGGGATTCTCATGTTGATTTCGCGCCATGCCCGCCAGAAGTATCAATTCGCTGCGGACTTCTTCCGCCTGGATGGTCATATCGTTTTCGAAGATTACTCAGCCGCGCGGCGTTTTGCCGCGCAAATGTCGGCGCAACGCGCGCAGCCTGTGCCTGCCTCCGATATTTATGCCATGTCCCTGCTCGACGAGATGCTGCGCGTGCTGGCGAGTCACTTTGCCCCGCCTGCGTTGATGAACGCCGCGCTCACTCACGCAGACGAAAGCCTGGGCGCGGAGTCGGTCACATCAACCGAGAAAACCTTCGTCTCGGAATTCCCTCCCGAGAACGTATATCGCCAGAAAGAAAAGGTGGACGAGTACATTGCCAAACTCACCAACGGGCGCGTCAAGACCGTGGAAGAATTGATTTATATCTTCACGCACAACGCCAACCCGGCGGTGAATCCGCTGCTTGAATTGGTGGACGACGAGCCGCTGGAACCAACTGCATATAAAAGTCTCATCGCCTCCCTGAACACATTCTTTGCGAAAGCTGCAAAGGAAAATCCCGGCCAGGGTGGGGGGGAATCTTTATTCGAAATCCTGCGCGCCCCGGCGGAGGCCTCGCCGTATTCGCTGGAAGGTCAAATGCAATTCATTCTCGACCGGTGGGGGTATTTGCTGGACGAAACGTTCATCGCGCGCATCCTGCGCGGCATGGATTTTCTGCGCGAGGATGTTACCCGTAAGCAGGGACACAGCAACTTCAAACCTGAAGTCCCTTTGCAGACCTTTGGCGGAGGCGAATATCAGGAATACGAACGCTACAGCCCCGACCGCGACTGGATGCCACGTCTTGTGCTGGTGGCGAAGAACACTTACGTCTGGCTGGAACAACTCTCCCGCAAGTACGGGCGCTGGATCCAGACCCTCGACCAGATCCCCGATGAAGAACTCGACCTGCTATCCCAGCGCGGCTTCACCGGCCTGTGGCTGATCGGCCTGTGGGAACGCAGCCGCGCCAGCCAGCGCATCAAGCAGCGTATGGGACAGGATGACGCGGTTGCTTCGGCGTACTCGCTTCACAGCTATGATATTGCCGAAGATCTCGGTGGATGGAACGCGTTGAACAACCTGCGCGCCCGCGCCTGGCAGCGCGGCCTCCGTCTCTCGGCGGATATGGTCCCCAACCACATGGGCATCGACTCGGAGTGGGTCATGGCGCATCCTGACTGGTTCCTTTCGCTCCCTTACTCACCTTACCCCTCCTATACCATCAACAGCGAAGATCTCTCGGATGATGGCCGCGCAGGAATCGTGATCGAGGATCATTACTACAATCGCAGCGACGCGGCGGTGGTCTTCAAACGCTATGACCGCTCGTCGGGCGAGACCCATTTCATCTATCACGGCAATGACGGCACTTCCTTCCCGTGGAACGATACCGCCCAGCTCGACTACTCCCAGGCGCAGGTGCGCGAGGCCGTCATTCAGACCATCCTGCACGTGGCGCGCAACTTCCCAGTCATCCGTTTCGACGCGGCCATGACATTAGCGAAGAAGCACATCCAGCGCCTGTGGTTCCCCGAACCCGGCGCGGGCGGCGCGATCCCGTCCAGGTCTGAGCACGGCATGACCCGGTCCGAGTTTGAAGCGGCCATCCCTCAGGAGTTCTGGCGTGAGGTTGTTGATCGTGTCGCCGCCGAAGTTCCCGATACGCTGCTGCTGGCCGAAGCCTTCTGGCTGCTCGAAGGTTACTTCGTCCGCACGCTGGGCATGCACCGCGTCTATAACTCGGCTTTCATGCACATGCTGCGCGACGAGGACAACGCCAAGTATCGCAGCGCCATCAAGAACACCCTGGAGTTCGATCCGCAGATCCTCAAGCGCTACGTCAACTTCATGAACAACCCGGACGAGAAGACCGCCGTGGA
>JAKANW010000194.1 GCA_021823555.1 Chloroflexota bacterium | reverse complement strand
CTGCCAGGCCGACCACCAGAATGGGCCAGCCGCCCAGCCAGGCAAGATAAAGTCCCAGCAAGGCGGACAGGCCGAAGACCAGCCCCATCCCCAACTTGACCTGCGCAGGAGTCAGCATGCCGGCCTGCGTGACGCGCGTCGGGCCGAGGCGTTCGTGTGTGTCGCTGCCGCGCTCGAAGTCGAACACGTCATTGGCCAGGTTGCTGCCGATCTGCAACAGCAAAGCTACCAGCAGGCAGACCAGCGCCGCGTCCCAGCGGAAGACGCCGTCACGCCAGGCCAGCGCGCAGCCCATGATAACGCCTGCGGCCGCGGCGGGCAGCGTGCGCGGCCGGGCTGCCAATCCCCAGGCGTGCCAGTTGATCGTGGATGATTCAGTCAAAGAGGCCTCCGTGTGATTGCGGACTCCGATATCTCCTGACATTGGGATGAATTGTGGTCAAAGTCTGGAGTCCGTTCAAGTCACTTTCAACGCGCAGCAGTATATCACGCCGGGCGCGCTTATAATTGCGCCAGTTTTGTTACAAGGAGACTTCATGACCCAACTGACAGGCCAGGAACGCGCTGCTTACGTCCAGGACATGTTTACCCGCATCGCCCATCGCTATGATTTGATAAATCGACTCATGACAGGTTTCCAGGATGTGCGCTGGCGGAAGCAGGTCATTCGACTGGCCAAACTTTCCCCCGGAACCCGCCTGCTCGACCTCGGGGCAGGCACCGGCGACCTGGCGCGCGAGGCCCTTAAGCAGCAGCCGGATGCTGAGGTGGTGGCGGCAGATTTCACTCTCGAGATGATGCGGGTGGGCGGACGAAACGGGAGCCTCTCCTGGTCCGCGGCGGATGCGTTGCGCCTGCCCTTCGAGGACGCGTCCTTCGAGGCGGTCGTCTCAGGTTTTTTGATGCGCAACGTCATTGACTTGCAAAAATCTTTACAGGAACAATATCGCGTCCTCAAAGGCGGTGGACGGATCGTCATCCTGGATACCACGCGCCCGAAACGTAACCTGCTCTCGCCCTTCATCTGGCTGCACATGCACGTGATCATCCCCACCCTCGGCGGGATGCTCTCCGGCCAAGGCGCGGCCTACCGTTACCTGCCCAACAGCACGGAAGGTTTCGTCACTGCCGAAAAGCTGGCGGCGCACATGGCTGCGGCAGGTTTTCGCAACATCGGCTTCCAGCGTCTCATGTTCGGCACAATTGCAATTCACTGGGGCGAAAAGGGAAACGCGCAAGTATAATCATCCCATGACCGATCTATTCGACCACGCCATGCAGGAACGAATGAAAAGCGAAGCGCCGCTGGCTGCCCGCATGAGGCCGCGCACGCTCAACGAATACATCGGCCAGGAACACATCGTCGGCGAAGGCAAACTGCTGCGCCGCGCCATCGAAGCGGATCGTCTCTTCTCGTCCATCATCCTGTGGGGACCGCCCGGCACAGGCAAGACCACCCTCGCACAAGTCATCGCCAACACCACCAAGAGCCGCTTCGTGACCATCTCCGCCATCCTGGCAGGCAAGGCCGAACTGCGCGTGATCATTGACGAAGCCCTCGAGCGCCGCCGCCTGCATAATGAACGCACCATCCTGTTCGTGGATGAAGTCCACCGCTGGAACAAAGCCCAGCAGGACGCACTCCTGCCGCACGTCGAGAACGGGACCGTGACCCTGATTGGCGCGACCACCGAGAATCCATATTTCGAAGTCATCAAAGCGTTGATCTCGCGCTCGCGCGTCTTCCAATTGCGGAACCTGAACCAAACCGAGACAGGCATCCTGATTGACCGTGCCCTGGGGGACAAGGAACGCGGCTATGGGAATAAGCGCATCCTCCTGGACCCCGAGGCCCGCTCCCATTTAATCGAAGTTGCCAGCGGCGATGCGCGCAACGCGTTAAACGCCATCGAACTGGCCGTGGAGTCAACATCTCCAGGTATTGATGGCGTCATTCACATCACCCTCGATGTGGCACAGGAATCCATCCAACGCCGCGCCGTGCTCTATGACAAGGACGGCGACGCGCACTACGACACGATCAGCGCCTTCATCAAGTCCGTGCGTGGCTCTGATCCAGACGCCGCGCTGTACTGGCTTGCAAAAATGCTCTACGCCGGCGAAGACCCGCGCTTCATCCTGCGTCGCCTAGTCATTCTGGCGGGCGAAGACATCGGCCTGGCCGATCCAATGGGAATCGTAGTCGCGGCTTCAGCCGCCCAAGCATTCGATTTCATCGGCCTGCCCGAGGGCATCTACCCCATCGTCGAAGCGACCCTCTATCTCGCCACTGCGCCCAAGTCCAACAGCGCTACATCCTACTTCAAAGCCATGCAAATCCTGGAGCAGGAAGGCCAGGTCTCCGTGCCGCGCCACCTGATGGACAGCAACCGCGACGCCGCCGCAATGGGACACGGAAAAGATTATGTCTATCCCCACGACCACGAGGGACATTTCATCCCGCAGCAATATCTGCCGAAAAGATTGCTGGGCACATATTTCTATTCGCCGTCACAGGAGGGATATGAAACCCAGGTCACCGCCCGGTTGGAAATGTGGCGCGAGGCGCAGAGAAAAGCGCTGGGGATCGAACGAAGAGAAAATGTTCCTGATTTGAGCGAAGAGACGATTCTGGAGATGAAGAGAAAGATCAAATAAATTCACCTGAGATGACTTTTTGTCCCGACCAGCCAGAGACCGCACCCAATAGTGCGCCAATAAACATTCCCTCCAAGCCAAACGTAATACCAACGAAGGCAAGTTCATTCCAACTGAACAAACCCCCGCTGTTGACAGGTGCAAATTCCAACAACCAAATCCCAAGGTTTCGAGCCACGTAGTATCCCAATATTCCTGCCAATAACAGCCAGGGGGTCTTTCTGCGATTCGGCAAAATCAGACTGAACAACATACCGAATCCCAGACCGATCAGGACTATACTACCCTGGGATAAAATGAAATTAAGGAAGACCGAATCACCGTCCTTCAGAAATATTCCAACCAATCGAACAATTGCCAGCGGAACTGTAAAGCCCAGAAGGCTGGCGAGCAGATAGCGACTAATTCGATGCAACTCACGAAAGCACAAGGCCAGAAATACTCCGGCCAATAGCGCCCCCAATATCAGACCCGAAAAGTACAAGAGCGTTTGTGCCGTGGTATCGTAATTCAAGCGCCAGCCATGAGAATTGGCAATTTGCAGGAGGAAGATCCATCCCCAATTTTCCATCATGCTGAAAGTCAAACTGCAAGTGGTCCACGCGGTAGCAAACGCCAAGCCAAGAGAAAAAGCGCCTCGCAACGTACTTCGCATCCATTCGGAACGAAACAGGGTTGACATATAGTCCTCCTTCAAA
This sequence comes from Chloroflexota bacterium, assembly GCA_021823555.1. The sequence continues at coordinate 2,848 of JAKANW010000194.1, read as the reverse complement.
TATGCGGAAAGAAGACCAAGTGGATAATCGCGCAACTCGCGAAGAATAAAAAGGAATAATGGGAAGGCGCCCTCCTTGCTGGCAGCCTCCAACATATCCACAAAGTCAAGAAGCATTTCTTCAGCAAACCTCTTGTGAAAAGCAGAAGGATAAAGATGCAGCAGATACGTGTAAATCTTCGAAATCACGCGGATGGTCACTTTCATGCAGCACCTTCCACTCCAAGAATTCGCGCAGCCGACATCAGTGCATCCAAGCGCTGTATCTCCAAATGCAAAGCATTGCCACCTTTATTTGTCAATTCATAGACTTTGCGCGGCCGGTTGGATTCTTTTTGCACATCATCCACCACCCTGATCCAGCCATCGTCGAGCAATCTTTTCAATGTTGTATAAAGCGTACTGACGCTCAAATTTACGTACCCTTTGCTTAAAGATTGCACATCCTTGGCAATGGCGTAACCATGTTTGGGACTCAACCCAAGGCTTAGGAGAATAAAATAAGTTTGCTCTGAGAGCGGAAAGTTGGCATTTGAAGTTTTCATAGCAACCTTATATATCATCAAATGATATATCATCTACTGATATTATATGGCAAGATGACAGAAAATCAATACCCAATTCTATGATCCCCTTTTCGCTGCATAGTTGCTGATAAAATCGGTAAATCTACAAACAAAAACAGGATTCCACTATGCCACTTCTCCTCCTCATCCGTCACGGCGAAAACGATTTTGTCAAAACAAACAAAGCGGCGGGACGCATGCCCGGCGTCCATTTGAACGAGCGCGGCCAGAAGCAGGCCCAGGAATTAGCACAGGCGCTCAAGGAAGTACCCATCAAAGCCATCTACACCAGCCCGCTGGAGCGCGCCATGGAAACCGCCGAACCGATTGCCAAAGCGCGCAATCTAAAGATCGTTTCCATGCCCGGTTTATTGGAGTCGGATATTGGCAAATGGCAAGGACGTTCATGGAAGTCCCTCGGGCTGACGAAGGCCTGGAAGATCGTCCAGCACGCTCCGTCGCGCTTTCGATTCCCCGAGGGTGAATCTTTTATGGAAATGCAGACCCGCATCGTCGCCGCGCTGGATGAGGTCTGCGCCGAACACAAAAAGCCGCAAGACATCGTAGCAGTCGTCTTCCATGCCGACCCAATCAAATTAGCAGTCGCGCATTACCTCGGCCTTCCGCTCGATCATTTTCAGCGGCTCGGATGCGACACGGGTTCGGTCACGATGCTGGCTATCCATGAAAGCGGCGCGTATTTGATGTGGCTGAATCGTCGTCCGCCATTTGAATTGAATTTTTCCAAGAAGAAAAAGTAAAGCGAATGCGACCAATTATTAGGTTGCATCCGCTTTTTATCTTGAGGCCTGAATCGTTCAGGCTATTTCGGATGATAGTCCATTTTCATGTACGCATCGCCGTGTGCCAGTTCATCCAGCATCTGGGACAGACGCTTCTGCCGCGTCGTTTCCTGTTTGGCGCGTGCGATCCAGCCGATATAATCATTCTGCTGATAAGGGGGCCGCGCAGAATAAGCATCCAATAACCTGCGCGCGGTCAAAGCATCGTGGATGTTCCAGGCATCGGATGGATCGGGCGTTTCAATGACATGGCTTCTTATCCTTTGATCGGTTGCGGGACTTCCAGCAAATCAAGCATGTTCCCATAAAGGTCCTTGGCGAGAGCCTCGAGTCCATACGGCCTTTCCTCGGGCGGCTGCAAGAATTCGACGCCATGTTTCAACAACGAGTTATAAGTTTCGCGGCAATCGTCCACCTGGAGAACTATGGTTGGATTCTTGCCAAGCATGGCGGCATGCTTGTCACGTTCCCTGCCATCGAACCAGTCAATGGGCTGGAGCACAATCTCCAAATTATGATCTTCTCCCGGGGCGACAGTCACCCAGCGCCTGCCGCCCATGGACCGATCGGTGCGCTTCTCGAAGCCCAGTTTTTCAACATAAAATTGCAAGGCCTCCTCTTGATCGCGGACGGCCAAAGTGATCCGTAAGATTTTAGTTATCATATTTGCTGTCTTGAGAAACAACGCTTATGAAGGACGCAAGGCTGTGTAAAGTGCGATCTTATTTCCGGTCGGGTCTTTGAAGACACCCCACCAACCAATGTTTGGGATCTCCTGCTTCTCGCGGAGGATCGTCGCACCCAGTGCTTTGGCCTTCTTCAAGTCCGCTTCGATGTCATCGCTGCTGACATGGATCAACACGTCGCCCGCCTTGTTGGCCTCGGTGAGAGGGCTAAACCCTCCGCCCGGTCCCTCAGGCGCTTCCCATGTGGTGTAGTTCATCTCAGGAAAACGTTCGACCTTCCAATCGAAAAGCTCCTGGTAGAACTTGATGGTCTCCTCGGCGTTGCGCGTCGAGATTTCGATGTGGACAACACTTCGCTTGGTCATGACAATCTCCTTTTGTGTGAATATCGGATGACGATTGTCAAATTTTAGAATATTTGTTCTAATTTGTCAAGCGCCCGATGCAGGAAATTTTGCGCAGCCTGAACCAGCGCTGGCTATAGTTGTCCCAACAGATCCCGCTGCACCTTTGCCCCCTCCGGCATGGGCGGGTAGGCGCGCATGAACGTTTCGGAATTGCCGAATATACGGAAGAACATCCCCAGCAACCCGGTGCGCATCTGCCCGCCGCCCTGGCTGGCGTGACATTTACTGGCCTCCTCCTTCCGTTCGGCCACCGCGCGATAATCGATTCTGGCATGGACGGGGAAATCCACTTCGGCCAGGGAAACCAGGTCGATATCGCCATTGCGGCCCCACTTATGCGGATCCTTCCCGAACAGGCGCAGCAGGCGTACCCCAAACTTGAAGAGT
>JAKANW010000193.1 GCA_021823555.1 Chloroflexota bacterium | reverse complement strand
CCTGCGGGTCAATAACGCTACGTTGACCGGCGATGCCCTCCCGGCGCGCAAGATGGCGGACCCCTCGTACCAGACTGGCATCAGCGAACTGGAACAGCCGAACCTGATCTTTGCCGGGACTTCCATCGCTTCAGGCACCGGGCGAGCGGTTGTGTACTCCGCCGGGATGACGACCCAGTTCGGGCGGATCGCCCACCTGACCCAGACCATCGCCGAGGAACCCACGCCGTTCCAGAAGGAACTCAACCACCTGAGCAAAGTGACGGCCGGGGCAGCTTTGGTCATTGGGGCGATTGTTGTGGTGGTCGGTTATTTTTCGCTGGCATTCCCCATCCGGGAAGTGACCCTGTTGGCGTTGGGCATCGTGGTGGCGGTCATCCCGGAAGGGTTGATCGCCACGTTAACCCTTTCTTTGGCGGCGGCAGTTCAACGTCTTGCGCAAAGAGGCGTGTTGGCGAAAAAACTGTCCACGGTGGAAACGCTGGGGCAGGTGTCCGTCATCTGCACCGATAAAAGTGGGACGTTGACCCAGAATCAAATGACCGTGCGCGATATTTGGGTGTCGCAGAAACGGGTTAAGGTAACGGGGGTGGGCTACGAACCGCAAGGCCGATTCGTCCCGGATGCGAAGGGACAAAATTGGGAGACCGACCTGTTTCGGCTGTTGGAGGTGGCGGCCAGTTGCAATAATGCGCGTGTGAATCCACCGGCTGCGGACCGTCCCACCTGGACCTGCCTGGGCGACCAGACCGAAGCCGCCATGAAAGTGGCGGCCATGAAGGCGGGCTTGAAGGAAGATGCGCTCAATAAGCTCATCCCGCGCATTCATGAAATTCCCTTCGACGCACGCCGCAAGCGTATGACCACCATCCACCGTGAAGTGGATCATGAAATTGCCTTTGTCAAAGGCGCGCCGCGTGAAGTGCTGCAACTGTGCACAAAGATCTTTTTACACGGCGAGGCGCGGCCTTTGACCAATGACCTGCGCGCCGAAATTTTGGGCGTCAATGATGATTATGCGCGCAATGCCCTGCGTGTGCTGGCGCTGGCGCGCCGCGATCTCCCGCCGCGTTCAGGGGCTTACACGGCTGAGGATGTGGAGCGTGACTTAACTTTCCTGGGCTTGATGGCGATGATGGACCCACCCAGGCCGCAGGTGGAGGAAGCCATTCGGGTCTGCCGCCAGGCCAATATCCGTCTCGTGATGATCACCGGCGATTACGGCCTGACCGCTGAATCTTTGGCGCGGCGCGTAGGAATGCTGACCGCGCCGAAGACAACCATCCTGACCGGCGCGGAACTTGACGAGATGTCGGATGCCGCCTTGCAGGAAGTGCTGGGGAAGGAGGTGCTTTTTGCGCGTATGGCGCCGGAACATAAGCTGAGACTGGTCTCTGCCTTCCAGCAGCGCGGCGAGGTAGTGGCCGTGACCGGCGATGGGGTGAATGACGCGCCAGCGCTGCGCAAAGCGGATGTGGGAGTTTCCATGGGGATCGTTGGCACGGATGTAGCCAAGGAAGCCGCGGATATTATCCTGACCCAGGACGATTTCAGCGCCATCACAGCAGCTATTGAAGAGGGGCGTGGAATATACGATAATATCCGTAAATTCATTACGTATATTTTTTCGAGCAATGTGCCTGAATTAATGCCATTCGTTTTGAAAGCGAATTTGCCGCTGATGCCGCTGGCTTTGAGCGTGCGTCAGATCCTGGCGATTGACCTGGGTACAGATATGTTCCCGGCCCTGGCGCTTGGCATGGAAAAACCGGAACCGGATGTGATGAAACGCCCACCGCGGCCTCGCAACCAGCCCTTGATTGACCGGGGATTGTTATTGCGTGCGTTCGGCTGGCTCGGGTTGATCGAGGCCATCCTTTGTTTTACAGGTTTCGTTGCCATTTTTATGCTTTCAGGTCATGTTGGCAAGATCGGTCTGTCTTTTCTCGCCCAGGTACCCATCCCGGAAGCCTGGAGACTATCCCTGTCATTCAGGGATGCCAGCCTCCTGGCGGCCACGGTCTATCATGCAGGCGTAGTGATGGCGCAGGTTGGGAATGTGCTTGCCTGTCGCTCGGAACGCGCCCGCGGCTCCTCCCTGGGATGGTTAAGTAACCGCTATTTATGGGTGAGCATTTTGATCGAGTTGACAGGCATCGTAAGCATTATTTATATCCCCTTCTTCGCCAGGATTTTCAATCATGTAGCCCTGCCCGGCTGGATATGGGCGGGCCTGGCATTAAATGCGTTAGTGCTATACGGTGTGGAATGGATCCGCAAGTTGATCGCTCGCAGGCTGGGAAAAAGACGCAACGAAAAGTCATCCAGTCTGTCTCTTCAGGAGGCTTTCTAATGAAAATTATTGTGATGGGATGCGGACGGGTTGGCCTGCAGGTCAGCCAGTTACTGGTCAGCCTGGGACATGCGGTGACGGTCATTGACCACGATGTCAATGCGCTGGCGCGGCTGGGCGCCGATTTTAAGGGAAAAGTGGTACGCGGCCTGGGTTTTGACCGCAGCGTTTTGCTGGAAGCGGGTGTAGAGGACGCCGAAGCTTTTGTGGCGGCCAGTTCCTCCGACAACGCCAATATTGTGGCAGCGCGCGTCGCCCGCAACATCTTCCATGTGCCGAGAGTGGTGGCGCGGCTATATGATCCCCTGCGTGCCGAAATTTATCAGCGCCTGGGATTGACGACCATCTCGACCACAGGCTGGGGCGCGGAACGGATCGTGGAGGTGATCACCCATACCGACCTGGACTTGATCCACTTGTTCCGGGATGAGGGGACGGCCCTGGTGCGGTTGGAAATTCAGGCGCGCCTGCACGGACATAATGTGATGCATCTCAATGTTCCTGGCGAGGTCATGGTAATTGCCATTACCCGCGAGGAGCGCACCTTTATCCCGGTCTCAGGGACGGAATTTCGCGAGGGCGATATCGTTTATCTGACTGTGATCACGCAGGCCATGACCCGCTTGGAAGAATTACTGGGTATCGAGAGGAGGTAATCATGTTTGTCATTGTTATTGGCGGTGGGAATACCGGATCGCAATTGGCGAAGCTCCTGCTGGATGCCGGTCATACTGTGCGGGTCGTTGAGGAACGCCCGGCTGTACTCGAAAAACTGGCCTCCGAGATTCCCGCCGATTGCATCACTACCGGGGACGGCAGTTCGCCTGCTGTTCTCGAAAAAGCAGGCATCCAAACAGCCCAGGTGCTGGCAGCGGTCACAGGTTCGGACGAGACAAACCTGGTTGTCACCACCCTGGGACGTTTCGAGTTCAATGTGCCGCGCGTGATCGCCCGGATCAACAATTCCAAGAACGCCTGGCTCTTTACGCCAGAGATGGGTGTGGATGTCGCCCTTAACCAGGCGGAAATCCTGGCGAACCTGACCGCAGAGGAGATGTCCATTGGCGACATGATGACCCTGCTCAAACTGCGGCGCGGCAAATATTCCATCGTCGAAGAGAAAATCTACCCGGGCGCCTTGGCGGTCAACCAGGCTATCAAGGATTTGGTCCTGCCTCCCAACTGCGTGATCTCCGGCATCATCCGGCGCGGTGAGATCGTTTTGCCGCGCGGTTCCACTGTGCTGGAAGAGGCGGATGAGGTGCTTGCTTTGGTAGATGACAGGTCGCGCGTGGCGCTGGCTAAATTACTGGGCCGCCCCCAGGAAGTTTGACAACAGTATTTAAAAAAGGACAGGCCCCGGGTCTGGTTCGCCCCGAGGCCTGTTTCCGTTAAATCAACCTTTCAGCGCGCCCCAGCCTGCGTAGCGGGCCTCGTCGCCCAGTTCTGCTTCGATGCGCAGCAACTGGTTGTACTTGGCCACGCGATCCGAACGGGCCGGCGCGCCGGTCTTGATCTGGCCGGTATTCAATGCCACGGCTAGATCTGCAATCGTCGCGTCCTCGGTCTCGCCGGAGCGATGGGAAACAACCGTCCGCCAACCAGCGCGGTGACAAAGCTCAACTGCTTCGATGGTTTCGGTGACCGAGCCGATCTGATTGAGTTTGACCAATAGCGCGTTGCAAGTCTTATCTTCAATTCCGCGGCGAACGCGTTCGGGATTCGTGACCAGCAAGTCGTCCCCGACGATCTGCGCCTGGTCGCCGAGAGTCTTCGTCAGCAGTTTCCACGAATCCCAATCGTCCTGCGCCAGGCCATCTTCCAGCGAAACGATCGGATAATCCTTGATCCATTTCGCCCAGAACTCGACCATCTGCGGGCCGGTCAGTTTTTTGCCCTCTTTGCGCAGGTTATAGGTTTGGGTCTCCTCTTCATACAGCTCGGATGCAGCCGGATCGAGCGCAATGGCTACATCTTTTCCGCGCCCGGCCTTGAAGCCGGCTTTTTCGATGGCGGCCAGGATGACCTCAAGCGCTTCGTTATTGGCCTTGAGCGCCGGCGCGTATCCGCCTTCATCCCCGACCAGCGTTGCATAACCTTTTTCCTTCAAAACCGATTTGAGGGCGTGATAGATCTCCGCTCCCCAGCGCAATCCTTCCGCAAACGACGGCGCGCCCAGCGGCATGACCATGAATTCCTGCATATCATTGGATTGCCAGTTGGTATGCGCGCCGCCGTTCAGGATGTTCATCATCGGCGCCGGCAGTACGTGCGCGTACACGCCGCCGAGATAGCGATACAGCGGCAGGCCGAACGAGTTGGCCGCGGCCTTTGCCACCGCCAGGCTGACGCCCAGGATAGCGTTCGCGCCCATCCTGGATTTGTTGGGCGTGCCATCCAGGGCCAGCAGTTCCGCGTCAATGGCTTTCTGCTCGGCCGCGTCCCAGCCGAAGAGCGCCTCGGCAATCGGTCCGTTGATGTTGGCAACCGCTTTCGTCACGCCCTTGCCGAGATAGCGCTCCTTGTCGCCGTCGCGCAGCTCCAGGGCTTCGTGCACCCCTGTCGAAGCGCCGGAGGGAATCGCCGCCCGTCCCCAGGCACCATCCGCCAGGACCACTTCCGCTTCCACGGTTGGGTTGCCGCGCGAATCGAGAATTTCCAGCGCGGAGATACTTTCGATCATTGTGTCCATTTTCAACTCCTGGTGTTAAAAAATTGCTGTCTCAAGTATAATCGCATTTCCTGTGGAGAACCTACCCGAATGGAATCACAAAATTTCGACCCGCGCGACCGCCAGACCTTTCAATTCGAAATGACCCCCCTGCGGCGTGTGATCACCTTCCTGTTGACCCAACTTTTCCGTCTTATCATGGCGCTCAAAGTGGAGGGACTGGAGAACATTCCCCTCGACGGTCCCCTGATCGTAGCTGCCAACCATGTCACCAATTTCGACGTGATCCCGATGCAGATTGCGCTGCCGCGCCCGATCTTCTTCATGGGCAAGGCGGAGTTATTCAAGTCTCCGGTGGTGGATGTGGTCTTCCGCAACTGCGGCGCCTTTCCGGTCTACCGCGGAGAGAAGGACGCCTGGGCCATGCGCCACGCGGCGCGCGTGCTGGCGCACGGCCAAAGTCTGGGCATGTTCCCCGAGGGGACGCGCTCCAAAGGCCGCGGCCTGGCAGTGGCCAAGACGGGTTCCGCGCGCCTGGCGATTGAGGCCAACTGTCCGATCCTGCCGATGACCGTAATTGGCTCGGATCAATTCTTCAAGGCCTTTCCCCGCCGCACGCGCGTGACCATAAAATTGCTCCCGCCTATTCTGCCGAACCCAGACGAAACGCCCCTTTCGCTGACTGATCGGGTCATGTTCAGCATGGCCGCTTCCCTGCCGCCCGATATGCGCGGCGTGTATGCAGAGATCCCCAAGGGGTTTAAAGTTTAGGTATTTACTGCTACATCGTACTTGCAGAGTATCCCACCCCACGAAGTGCATCACTTGCGTCAGCCTAGACCAGCTCCTTGATCAGGCTCGGAATTTCCTGTGTTGCTTCGGTGTTCATCCGGCGATAGCGGTCCACGCTTTCGAGCATGGCCGAAAGTTTTTCCGGCTGGCAGGTGACGGATTGAATCAACTCGACCTGGCTATCATGGTTCAGTGCCACCCAGCCCAGGCCGTAGCGCTCGATGAATTCCAGGTTGACTTCCTCCTGCCCGGGGATGTAGGCAGTGGCGATGAACGGCTTGCCCTTCTTAACGCACCAAGCGGCGCGACAAAGCCGTGCATGGTTCAAGGTCGTATCAAACCCTACCAACACCGCGTCCGGCTCGTCTCGGGCGTCGTCTGCCGTAGAT
>JAKANW010000192.1 GCA_021823555.1 Chloroflexota bacterium | reverse complement strand
CGCCCTTGCGTCCCTCCTGGCTGGCGAACTGCGACAGGAAATATTCATACACCCGCCCGAGCGTATCCTGTTTGCGGCTCTCCTCATCCGCGAAATTGATCTTGTTGCTGACCAGATCCACCAAATCCCCGAGCCGACGTTTATCCAGCGTGGCGCGTCCGTAATTGCCCGGCAGCATGTCCTTAAGCGTGGGATTGTCCTTTTCGATGGCGAGCATAGCCGCGTCGATCAAATTGCCGATGGACTCCTGCTTGGCGTTATCCTGCAAGGACTTCCATCTCGCCTCTTTCGGCACCCAAAAGACTCGTTCCGCTAAATAGACGTCCCGGTCCTCCGGGTCGTCCAGCCCTTCCTTCTCCACCCGTGCCCGCACCTGCTCGAACATGTCTGATACATACTTGAGGAAGATCAGCCCCAACACCACCGATTTATATTCCGCCGCATCGAGATGTCCGCGCAGTTTATCGGCGGCTTCCCATAGCTCGTTCTCGATCCCGAGTGTCCCGCCGTTCCCGTTTTTGTTTTTCGTGTTCTTCTTTGGAGGCATAAACGATTCCTGTTCCCGAATTCCGAATACCTGATGAGTTAAGCATAAAGCCAAATCCCCAATTGCGCCAGTCCTGCGTTTTTTGACAGGGAGGGGCGTTATTGCGCTGGAAAACACCTGCCTGCTTCCTGCTTGGATCCTGCTTACTTCCTGCTTACATCCTCCTTATCCATCCTCCCCCAAATTCCGAAGTTCGGAATTTGGGGGAGGGCAGGGTGGGGGTCTATCCCTTCATTCACGAAATCTGTGGCCGAAATTTTTCGTCCGGTCGAAACCTTCGTAGTACACTTGGCCCCAAACCCCAGAAACAAACCGCTCGCTGCATAGCCAATGATTCCCAAACCGGAGGCTGAAATGATCGTCAGAATGTGGCATGGAAGAGTCCCCACTTCCAAAGCGGATGCGTACCGCGAATTTACAAACCGGCGCGCCATTCCCGATTATCAATCTGTCAAAGGAAACATCAGCGTCCACGTGCTCGAACGCCGCGGAGGCAAAATCACTCACTTCATCACGCTGACATTTTGGGAAAGTCTCGAAGCCATCAAAGGCTTTGCCGGGGAAGACGTGGAGACTGCCAAATACTATCCCGAAGACAAGGACTTCCTGCTGGAGTTCGAGCCAAACGTGGTGCACTATGAGGTCGTCGGGCAATCTTAAATCTGACATACTTCGCGCTGAGCGGGGCGTAACGAAGCCGAAGCGCAGTTTTCATGCGACCTCTGCGCCTCGTCTCCGTTCGACGCGAGTGGATTCCTTTCATCCCACCGTGCGAATCTCGCGCGGCATATCGCTCAGGCACTCCGCGCCCGTCTCGGTGATGACCATGTTATCTTCGATGCGCACGCCGTTGCGCTCCGGCAGGTAAATGCCCGGCTCGACGGTGTAGGCCATGCCCGACTCCAACAATTGCAGGTTATCGCCGCGCATGTACGGGTCTTCGTGGCCTTCCATACCAATTCCGTGCCCCGTGCGGTGCGTGAAGTATTTTCCGTAGCCCGCCGCCTCGATCACCGCCCTGGCAGCCTTGTCCACCTGCGCACACGGGACGCCCGGCCCCCCCGCCGCACGCCCGGCCGCGTTGGCTTCCTGCACGATCTTGTGGATCTTGTGATATTCCGCCTCCACCTCGCCCACGGCAAAGGTACGCGTCAGGTCCGAGATGTAACCGTTGTAGGTCGCGCCCCAGTCCACCACCAGCAGGTCGCCCGCCTGCAGCTTGCGCCCGGAGGGCGAAGCGTGTGGGTTGGCCGAGTTCGGCCCGCCGGAGACGATCGGCGCGAAGGGAAGTTCCGAGTCAGAGCCGTGCCTGAGCAGCTGCACCACCAACTCCGACGAGAGTTCACGCTCGCTCATGCCGATCTTGATCTGCAGCAGGGTCGCTTCGAGCGCCTGCTGCGCGATGCGGACGGCGCGGCGCATGGCTTCCACTTCGGCCTCATCTTTTCTCAGGCGCAGGCCGGCCAGCACGTTCGAAGCGTCCGGGAATTCGGACTCCGGCGCGCCGGCCTTGATGTAACGGAATTCCAGCAGGCGCATCTGCCGCGGCTCGACGCCGATCCGCTTCCCATTCAGACCCAGGGCCTGCGCGGCTTTTCGAAAGGCCGCTTCCCACTCTGACGGGTTTTCCCCGTACGCGAAGGCTTGCGCCGGATACGGGAGCATACTCACCTTGGGCATCTCCAGCTCCGGCAGGATCAATGCCGGCTCCTGCCCCGCGGCCACCAGCAGCACCACCGGCCGTTCCATGAGATGGAAGTGCAGGTTGGTGAGATAGGTCAGGGTGGGGCCGGGATTCAGGGCAACGGCATCCAGGCCTGAGTTCAGAAGAGAAGCGGTCAATTTGTCGAGACGGGCGGTCATTCTTCCTCCAAAGGTAAAGGTTTGCAGACTCTAAAGGTTTTAAAAACCTTTAGGGTCTCTTGTAGTTTACACGTCTGGCAAGTTTAAGTCTATCCTCTCGTTCCGGTTTCAACTTATAATCCGCCCCATGAGCCACAGACCCCTATCGTGGAAATCCCTGGCCGTGTTCCTTTTCCTTCTATGGAGCACCTTCGTGCTCTCAGCCTTTTACGTCACACAGCACCCGATTGCCCTGCAAGTGACCGGCGGCATCGGCGCAACCTTGTGGGCGGTTGCGTTGACCGCCGCCATCGTGATGGACTCCGCCGGACTGGGGAGTTGGGGCCTGGAAAAACTACACCTCGACACAACTCCTGCGGAAAGATTGCTGCTAGGGACAGGGCTGGGATTGGGCGTGTTCGGTCTGGCTGGTTATGGGCTGGCAGCCATCGGGTTGGCGCGCCCGCTCCTGATGATCGTTCTGTTGCTTGGGATTCTAATTTGGCTGGGATTCACCGGACGCCTGCAAAAGTCCTGGGCTGACCTGAAGAGCTTTGCCCAGCTTCCCACCGACTCGCCGCGCTGGATCAAACCCGCCGTGCTGGCCACACTGGGACTGGGCTTTCTGTTTGCCCTGCTGCCGCCCGCCGAGGGCTTCGACGGGCTGCTGTATCACCTGACTCTGCCGGCGCGCCTGCTGGCAGATCAACACATCCTGCCATATAACGTGGTGCAGTTTTGGTTCCCCAGCCTGGTGGAAGGCGATTTCATCTGGGCCTTGGGGTTGGGCAGCGAACGCGCCGCGCAACTCCTGCACTGGTCCTGGTCGCTGCTGGCGCTGGGCCTGGCCTGGGAGTGGACGCGCCTCCTGTGGGGCAAGCAAGCTGCCTGGTGGGCGGCCGCGCTGGTCGTCTCCATGCCATCCCTGCCCTGGCTATCCTCCTGGGCTTACACGGACATGGCGCTGGTTTTCACCAACCTGGCTTGCCTGTACGCGGTCTGGCAATGGAGCCGGGAACGTAACCCACGTTGGCTGTTTATCGGCGGACTCTTCGCCGGGTTGGCGATGGGCATCAAGTACACCAGTTTTATTCTGCCTCTGACTGCCCTCGGCCTGATCCTGGTTTGGGATCGGCGTAATTGGCTCAAGAACGCGCTGACCTTCTCCCTGACTTCCATTGCCGTGGCGCTTCCCTGGTACCTGCGCAACTGGCTGGTGATGGGCAACCCGTTCTATCCCTTCCTCTTCGGCGGTCGCGATTGGGATGCCTTCCGCGCCGCCTGGTACGCCGGTCAGGGCACGGGCATCGGCTGGGACTGGCGCGAGCTGCTGCTCCTGCCGCTGACAGTCATGCTCGGCTACCGCGACCAGAACTTTTTCGACGGGTTGATTGGGCCTCTGTTCCTTTTGCTCGCGCCGCTAGGGATCTGGGCGCTCTGGCGAAAGCGCGCCGCCCCGGAAGGCGAACGCCGTGCCCTGTTGATCCTGGCCTGTTTCGGCGGCCTGAGCCTGGCGGTCTGGGTCTATGGCGTGATCCAGACAGACCACCTCTGGCAAGCCAGGCTGCTGTGGCCGGGACTGATCCCCCTCTCCATCCTGCTCGGCCTTGGGATGACCTACCTGCCCGAACTCGACCTGCCCCACTTGCGCGTCAGCTTCATCCTGAATGTGATCATTGGGCTGGTCATCTTCATCGTCCTGCTGGATAACGGCTTGAGCCTGGCGGCGCGCCGACCGCTGGTCTACGCGCTGGGCATGGAGTCGGAGTCGTCTTATTTCAAGCGCATTCAGCCCGAATACGCGGCCGCACTCGATCTGGTCGCAACAACCCTGCCCGATGCTCACCTGCTTCTTCTCTTTGAGCCGCGCAGCTACGGCATGCAACGCTCCGTCCAGCCCGACCCGATCAATGACAACCTGATGCATGACTTTTACCTGTACGGCAACGCGCAGGCCATCCTGAATGCCTGGCAAGCTCAGGGCTACACTCACGTGTTGCTTTATGCGCCGGGCGCTCCCAGCGCGCTGCAAACCCAGCACGGCGCGGACGATTTGCAATACCAGCAGTTGATCGGGTCACTGAAGCTGGTCAAAGAGGCGGGCGGTTACCAGCTTTATTCGATTCCGCCCAAACCTTGATAGTGCGCTCCCAGAATGTGTTATAAATCCTCAAATGAAAACAAACCTTCCAATACTAGCTTTGGCTGTTCTTCTAATAATAACGTCATGCAGTCCTGACAAAGCGTCAGATTCGATATTCAAGCAAAATGTCAACAGCACAATAACAATTACCGCTCCTCCGCAGTCCAATGCGTTTAAATTGAATGATTTCGTCAGGGTGATGGTGCAAAATAATTCAGATCACGAAATCCTTATTTCTACAGAGAATGCTGACGTCAAAATGTTGAATGCAGGTGAATGGATAAGTATCCCAAATTCACAAAAATCTCTCAAAAAAATCGTGTTGTCGCCTCGAAGTCAAAAGGAAACCAGTCTAACTATTATTTCCCTTATCCCAAAAATTCAAAATCAAGAAACGACAACCGTAAGAGTCACCATAACAGGCATTGATCAACTGACAAATCAAGAAGTCTCTGGGTATATTGACATCATATTGGCCCCGTAAAATTCTGATTCCTGTGGAACGTCCCGCAGGTTTCTCTTTAAAACGCGGTTGAATCGCTCAAACCTGCGGGACGGTGATTGCCGATTTTGGTTTTCAAATTTCATCAGGGGGATTTGGAGCGCAGTTTGCCTCTTACTTGTGATAGCGGTGGGTAAACAGCCGGTTCATTACCACATCCATCAGCGCAGGCGTCAAATCATTCAATCCAATCGCCAGGTTATACCACCACGGGATGACCAGGCTGCGGCGCGGATGCTTGGCTAACCCCACCACGCGGCGCGCCACGTACTCTGAACTCATGCGCAAACTGTCCAGCGGGGTTGGTTTGCGCCGGGATTGACTCCTGCCGGTACGCAGGCTGAACTCCGTATTTGCATACGCGGGATAGACGCCCGTCACACGCACGCCAAAAGGCGAGACCTCCCGGCGTAACGCCTCCGTAAACCCGCGCACGCCAAACTTGGTGGCGGAATAGACGCTATAGAACGGGGGAGCGATCCGTCCTGCCACCGAGGACATGTTGATGATATGACCCTCCCGGCGCTCCAGCATGTGCGGCAGGACGGCGCGCGCCACCTGGATCAGGCCGGTCAGGTTGACCTGCACCTGTGTCTCGATGTCGCGTTCGGGGTCGAGTTTGTCCAGCCAGTCCATGCGGCCAAAGCCGGCATTGTTGAACAGGATATCAACCTGGCCATACAGGTCCAGCGCCGATCGCACCATGTTCTCGATGTCATTGTGATTGGCCACGTCCACAGGGACAGCCAGCGCCTCGCCGCCTTCGCCCCGGATTTTTTCGGCCAGCGCTTGCAGGCGGTCAATGCGGCGGGCGGCTAGCACCACCTTGCAGCCTTCCGCCGCGAACAGCTGCGCCGCGTCCGCACCGAAGCCGGAGGAGGCGCCTGTGATAAGGACGATCTTGTTATCGAGAGGAATGGGTAAGAGGTTCACGGCTGCCCTATTAAGTGAGTTTGGAGTTTGACTTTCATTTTTAATTCTAAAACGAAAAGTTGGTTTTGGGGCGGCGCTTCTTATTATTAGCACACCTTAATGTATAATCAAACAAGCGTAAAATATTTGATAAGGAGGAAAACGAATGACATTGACTCAAAAAATTACTATCTTACTAGCAGATGACCACCCCGCTACCCGTGCAGGGATACGAGTTCTGCTTGCCCAGGCGCAGGATATC
>JAKANW010000191.1 GCA_021823555.1 Chloroflexota bacterium | reverse complement strand
GCGTTGCCGAACGGCAATTCGCTGGTGGTGGCCGCTCCCCGTCCGCGCGCGCCTGTGCTGGCGGTGTTCGCAGATGAATTGTTGATCCCTTTGAGCGAGGGGGCTTTGATCGCGCTGTCACTTTCGCTGCTGCTGGCCTTCATCGTCTCGCGCTGGGTGGCCGATCCGATGCAACAGGTGGTTGAGGCGGCGCGCGGATTCCCTTCAGAGGAGATTCGGCCCGTTTCCCCGCGCGGCCCGCACGAGGTCCAGGAATTGACGCGCACCTTCAATGAAATGATTTCCCGCGTGAAAAGCAGCCAGCAGTCGCAACGCGATTTTGTTGCCAACGTCTCACACGAGTTGAAGACGCCGCTCACATCCATTCAGGGATTCGCGCAAGCGATCCTGGATGGCACAGCAGATACACCCGAGGAGAGGCGTCAGGCGGCGGAAGTGATCTATACTGAGGCCGGGCGGATGCACCGCATGGTATTGAACCTGCTCGATCTGGCCCGGCTGGAGGCTGGCACCGCTGATTTGAAGATGGCTCCCCTGAATGTGCGCGCCCTGCTGAATGCGATAGCCGAGAAGTTTGCTCCGCTGGCGCAGAAAGCCGGGGTGACTCTGCGCCTGGATATGCCACCTGGCCTGCCCGCGCTGGTGGGGGACGGCGACCGCCTGGCGCAGGTGTTTACCAACCTGGTGGACAACGCCCTCAAGTTCACGCCTTCTGGCGGGCAGGTGACGTTGCGCGCCGCCAGCAGGGCAAATGCCGGGGGAGAGATGGTATTCGAGGTGCAGGATACAGGCCCGGGTATCCCGCCGGAAGCGTTGAGTCGCATTTTTGACCGGTTCTATCAAGTTGATCTGTCGCGCTCCGGGGGAAAGAAACATGGCGCGGGGTTGGGATTGTCCATCGTGCAGGAAATCGTGCAGGCGCATGGTGGTAGAATTAGCGTCCGTAGCCAGCTTGGGCAGGGGACCACTTTTGTTTTGAACCTGCCGCTGTCGCAATCTTCGGCGACGACAGTGATTCGTCGTAAGAGATAAAATCTCCCAAGACTTTCAAAGTTTTTTTGTGTGCCATGCACCCGACTGTTTCGATCATTGTCCCATGTTACAATGAGCAGGCGACCATTTGTCACCTGCTGGATGCGATTCTGGCGCAGACCTACCCATTGGAGAAGATCGAAGTTGTGATCTCGGATGGCCTCTCGACAGATGGCACGCAAACTGTGATCGAAAATTTTCACACCGAACACCCCGAATTGAATTTACGCCTGATCGAGAATGCTGCGCGTTCCATCCCTGCGGCCTTGAACCGCGCCCTGCAGGCTGCCAGTAATGAAATTTTCATTCGGCTGGATGCGCACTCGATGCCATATCCCGATTATGTGGTGCACTGCGTGGAGGCGCTGGAAGCCGGGCGCGGCGACAACGTGGGCGGGGCGTGGGAGATCCGCCCTGGCGCGGGCACGTGGGTAGCTGAGTCCATTGCCGCGGCAGCCGCACATCCGCTGGGTGCAGGCGATGCCATGTATCGCCTTGCGCCTCAGGCGGGCGCGGTGGATACGGTCCCGTTTGGTTCATTCCGCCGCTCGCTGGTCGAAAAGATCGGCGGCTTTGACGAATCGCTGCTGAGCAACGAAGATTACGAGTTCAATACTCGTGTGCGGCAATCGGGCGGCACGGTCTGGCTGGACCCCTCCATCCGTTCGGTATATTTTTCGCGCGCCACCTTCAGCGGGTTGATGCGCCAGTATTGGCGTTATGGCTTCTGGAAATGGCGGATGCTGCGGCGTTATCCTGCGACGCTCCGCTGGCGGCAGGCTCTGCCGCCGTTGTTTGCAGCCAGTTTGCTTGGCCTGGCGCTGGCCGGGCTTTTCTTTGCCCCGGCGCGTTTTTTGCTGGCGGCTGAAGTTTTAGCTTATTTTCTGATTCTTGCATGGGCCGGGCTGCGTCTGGCGCAAAAGCGGCGCAAGCCCGTTCTTATCCTGGGATTACCGCTGGCGGTTGCTTCCATGCACTGCGCCTGGGGTGGTGGTTTTCTATGGAGCATGCTCTCCTCGAGCCTGTCCCGGAATGTCTGATATCGTACGTCCCTCGCTTCGATTGAGACCCAATGAACAACGATCCATTTTGTTGATCGGCGACCTGGTTGCATCCATTGGCGCCATATTTGGTTCATTATATTTCTGGTACCAATATTCTTTTTTCAAACTCGTTGCCAGTGGATATACCGAAACCCGCGCTGCAAAACTGCTCGAAGTCCAGGTGCCGACCTGGTTTTACCTCCTGCCTCTGGCCTGGCTGTTGTTGATGGTCGAACTCTACGATCCGCATAAAGCTGCCAACTGGCGCAAGACCCTGCGCGGGATCATGGTTGCCGCCTTCGTGGGCCTGCTGGCCTACTCCCTGCTTTTTACGATTCGACAGGATTCGGATCTGCCGCGTATTGCAGTGGGCGCGTTCCTCTTGATCGCCTCTCTCCTGACCTTGATCTGGCGCGCGATCTATATCCGCATCTACACCTCAACCGGACTCCAGCGCCGCGTGCTGGTGGTGGGAGCCGGCAAGGCTGGCCAGACACTGGCGGAAGTTTACAAGGGTCTTAACCCGCCGCCTTTTCAACTGGTGGGC
This sequence comes from Chloroflexota bacterium, assembly GCA_021823555.1. The sequence goes on along the minus strand of JAKANW010000191.1, from coordinate 3,587 downwards.
TTTATTGATGATGATCCCAAAAAAGTGGGGCAATCTGTTTTGGGTTTTCCGATTGTTGCCCAAAGCAATCAATTGCTTAGAGTAATTGACGATTATCGGATATCGGATGTGGTGGTAGCCATCACGGGCGGGATGCGCGGCGCGACTTTTCAGACGATATTGGACGCACAGGAGCGCGGCGCGGAGGTGGTGCGCATGCCGACGCTCTATGAAGATATTGCCGGGCGGGTGCCCATTCATCACCTCGAGTCAGACTGGATGTTGCGTTCCTTCATTGACCAGGCGCGCGTCAGTGCTTTTTATGAGTTGACCAAGCGCCTGCTGGATATTCTCGGTGCTTTGGTGGGGCTGTTGATCTTTATGATTACCTTCCCGTTGTCGGCGCTGGCAATTGTGCTGGACAGCGGCTTTCCGATCTTCTATTCCCAGCAACGGCTGGGAAGAGGCGCCAAGCCGTATATGATTTATAAATACCGTACCATGTACAGGGACGCCGAAGCCGATGGCAAGGCGCGCGTGGCCCAGAAGAACGATCCACGCATTACACGGGTGGGGAATTTCCTGCGTCGCACCCGTTTGGACGAATTGCCCCAGTTTTGGAATGTGCTGCGCGGCGAGATGAGTCTGGTTGGGCCGCGGGCTGAACGGTACGAACTGGTCAATGCCTACCAGAGACAGATCCCGTTCTATCGGGCGCGCCTGCTGGTCAAGCCCGGTTTGACGGGCTGGGCGCAGGTCAATTATGGTTATGCCTCGACCGTATACGATACTGTGGTCAAAATGGAATTCGATCTGTTTTATATCAAACATCGCAGCCTGATGATGGATATTAATATCATTCTTCGTACAATCGGCACGGTAATCCGTAGGACCGGGAGGTAGTATGGAATATTTGGTAACGGGCGGCGCGGGTTTTATCGGCTCGCACATCGTCCACACTCTGCTGGAGCAGGGGGCGGAAGTCAAAGTACTGGATGACTTTTCCACGGGCAAGCGCGAAAACCTGGCCGACTTGATCGGCAAGTTCGAACTCATCGAAGGCGACCTGCGCGACGCTTCCAAAGTGACCGAAGCCGTGCGCGGCGTGGATGTGATCTTCCACGAAGCCGCTTTTGTCTCGGTGCCGCAGTCCATGGATGAGCCGCAGAACTGTTTCGACATCAACGTGTCAGGAACATCCATGTTGTTCGATGCCGCTCGCAGGGCGGGTGTGAGGCGGGTCGTCTTCGCCACCAGCGCCGCGGTCTACGGGGATTCCGCCGAGATGCCGCTGACCGAGGAGACGCCGCTTCGTCCGCTTTCGCCGTATGCCGCATCCAAGTGCGTGGATGAAATCTATGGTCAGCTTTACACCACCTCCTTTGGCCTGGATGTAGTTGCCCTGCGTTACTTCAACGTCTATGGCCCGCGCCAGCGCCCTGACTCGATGTACGCCGCCGCTGTGCCGATCTTCATCCGCCGCCTGCTGGATGGCAAGCCGATTACCATCAACGGCGACGGCGGCCAGACCCGTGACCTGATCAACGTGCGCGATGTGGTGCGCGCTAACCTGGTGGCCGCCGAGCATCCCGCCGCGCCTGGGCAGATTTTCAACATTTGCACAGGCATCGAGACGCGCATCATTGACCTCGTAGAAGTCTTGCAGGATTTGTTCCCCGCCGCTCCCGCCCCGACGTTTGCCCCGCCTCGCGCAGGCGATATCTACCGATCGATTGGTTCCCCGCGAAAAGCCGCCGACCTGATCGGCTTCCGCGCCCATGTGACGCTCGACGCTGGCCTCAAAGAATCCGTCGAGTGGATGAAGACTGAAGAAGTTGGACGCAGATAAACGCTGATGACGCTGATTTTTTGATGGAGGTTTGATGGACAAGGTATCTGGCTATGCCGCGCCGCCATACAAGCATTCCGACCTGACGGAGAAAATCATTATGAAGTCGGTCTGTTGATCAACTTTGGCCCGAAGCCCGAACACAAACGCCGTTCATTCGACAACAATCGGAAGGAATGGTGGCTGGCTCAAAACAAATCTTAAATCTGCGTTTTCTGCGTTCATCAGCGTCCCTACTGATTTTATTTATGTTATCTGAAAAATCTCGTCCTCACCTCCGCAACCGTTTCGTCCTCGTTGGCGACATAGCTCTCATCATCATTTCGGTGCTGGGCAGTTTTGCCTTGCGCCTGGACGTGAGCAACCTTCCATATTATTTCCCTGCCGCGCTGGTCATGTGTGCGGTGGCGTTGGCCGTCAAAATACCCACGTATTATTTTTTTGGCCTCTACCGCCGCTTATGGATCTATGCCAGCACGGGTGAGTTACGCCTCATCACGATAGCCGTTACCACTGCCTCCGTGTTGGCTTCAGGCGTAATGGTTTTGTTGCTCAGTCTCAATCTTGTCCTGCCCGGGATGCCGCGCTCCGCTCTCGGCATTGACTGGCTGCTCTCGCTTGTCCTCATCGGCGGATCGCGCTTTGCCCTGCGCTTGCTGTCGGAACAATCCAATGTGCGTAGTGGAAAAGGGAAGCATGCCCTCATCATCGGCGCGGGCGACGCGGGCGCGCTGGTGGTGCGCGAACTTCAAAAATCCTCCCAACTCAACCTTACTCCCATCGGTTTCCTTGATGATGACCCTGCCAAGCAGCGCCACGAAATTTACGGTGTGCGCGTCATCGGCAAAGTCTCCGACCTGCCGAACGTGCTCGACAACCGCCAGGTGGATGAAGTCATCATTGCCATCCCATCCGCGCCGGGACGCGTCGTCCGTCTTGTCACGGATGTGTGCCGGCTGAAAGGCATCCCCTCGCGCACCATGCCTGGCATCTACGAGTTGCTGGGCGGCAAGGTCAATGTCAGCCGCCTGCGCGAAGTGGACATCACCGACCTGCTGCGACGTGAACCCGTGCGCCTCAACGACGAGATCGTCGGGCAGGCTCTTGAGGGTAAGCGCGTGCTGGTCACAGGCGCAGGCGGTTCCATTGGCCGCGAGTTGTGCCGTCAGATCGCGCGACGCAATCCCAGCCAGCTGGTCCTGCTCGGGCATGGCGAGAACAGTATCTTCGAAGTGCTTCTCGAATTGTGTGAAGACTATCCTGACCTGACTCTTATCCCAGTCATTGCCGACGTGCGCGATCGGGAACGCCTCGCCTCTGTCTTCGATGCGCACCAGCCACAGGTCGTCTTCCATGCCGCCGCGCACAAACACGTCCCGTTGATGGAGGCGAATCCGACAGAGGCAGTGACCAACAACGTAATCGGCACCGGCAACCTGGTCGTGACTGCGGCAGAGCATAAGATCGAGCGCTTCGTGCTCATCTCCACCGACAAAGCCGTCCAGCCTTCGAGTATCTATGGCGCCACCAAGCGACTGGCCGAAATGCTCGTGCTGGATGCTGCCCGCCAGTCTGATCTTCCGTTCACCGTCGTGCGCTTCGGCAACGTGCTTGGCAGCCGCGGCTCCATCATCCCGCTTTTCAAAGCGCAGATCGCCCGCGGCGGGCCGCTCACTATCACACATCCCGGCATGCACCGTTTTTTCATGACCATCCCCGAAGCCGTCTATCTCGTGTTGCAGGCCGCCTCGATGGGCCG
>JAKANW010000190.1 GCA_021823555.1 Chloroflexota bacterium | reverse complement strand
CCGATCTCGCCGACTGCTGGGAATGTCCAAGGTCTATTCGTTGTGGGTTAACAAGATGCTCAAGAGCCGCGAGGAAGCGCGCACTCTGCGCGAGTTGCTCTCCTTCACCAAGAAAAAGGAAGCCGATCCGTTGATGGACTACCTCGTCTCGTTCCGGGACCGGATGGGCAAGGCCCAGGAATTGTTGACCGACCCCGAGCTGACAGCGTTCTTCTTCGTGACTTTGGCCGAGGCGCTGCCCATCGCGGTGATCACCCGCTTCATCGGCTGGTTCCACGAGTTTGGCATTCCGGTCGGCGGCGTGATCGTCAACATGCTGATTGACAGCGCTCAGGTGAATGACAAGTCACCGGAGTTCGTACGCAACCGCGTAGATATGCAGTCGCGTTACATGGACGATGTCTGGAGCAAATTCGAGGGCAGGGTGCGCTCCATCGTGCCGCTATATGAAACAGAGGTACGCGGCATGGATATGCTGAGTCGCATGGCCGACAGTTTATTCGCTTGAGTATGATCTGCAAAATGCGAAAGCGACCCCTGATAAAATATCAGGGGTCGCTTTTTACGTTACAATTCGATTGTTATCCAGCCAATTTATGATTGCCACTTTGACCATCCATCTGCACCTGCCCGGCTGCGCCTCACTCAAGGAGAAGCGCGGGCGGATCAAGCCATTAATTTCCCGCTTACATCGTGAGTTCAACGTTTCCGTCGCCGAGATGGACTTGCAAGATACGTGGCGGGAGGCTGTCATCACCTGTGCAATGGTAAATTCGGACAGGGTTGTTTTGCAACAGTCCCTGCAAAGCGTGGCAAAATGGGTCGAAGGCAATTGGCCGGATGGGGATGTGATCGAACAAAAGGTTGAAATCCTATGAGGCCAATTCCCGGTAAAATTGGGATATGACCGCATCCAAAATTACCACCTTCATCTTCGACTTCGGCGGGGTTGTGATTGACTGGAACCCGCGCAACTTGTACCGCCACTATTTCCCCGGCCAACCCCAGGCCATGGAACAATTCCTGGCCGAGATCAACTTCGCCGAGTGGAACCTGCTGCAAGATAAAGGCCGTCCCTTTGCGGAGGGCGTGGCCGAACTCTCGGCGAAATACCCGCAGTACGCCAGTTTGATCCGGGCTTATCATGAACATTGGGAAGAGTCCATCGGCGAGCCGTTGACCGGCACAATCGAAATCGTGCGCAAGTTAAAAGGCGCCGGCTATCTGGTCTACGGCCTGAGCAACTGGTCTGCCGAGACCTTTCCCATCACGCGCAGGAAACACGACTTCTTCGACCTGTTCGACGGCTTCATTATTTCAGGCGAAGTTAACCTGGTCAAGCCCGATCCCGCCATCTTCAATCTGCTCCTGCAAAGGATTGGGGGGGAGGCGCACGAGTGCCTGCTGATTGACGACGCTCCTGCCAACGTGGAAGCTGCACAAAAGCTGGGCTTCCAAACCATCCTGTTCACCTCCCCCGACCAATTGCAGATTGAACTTCAAAAATTCAACATCCTTCTATAAAAGACAGGTAAAATCACGCCACCAGCATGGACATGATAAATTTGCTCGTTTCCATTGAGACCGAACTTCAGCGCCAGATTGCCCGCCTGGACGAGCCGCGCACGCGTTCCCTCCACGAAATGCTCACCTACCACATGGGCTGGACAGGCGAAGGCGCAGGCCCTGAGGCAACCGGCAAACGCATCCGGCCGCTGATGGTGTTGCTGACCTACGCTTCGGCTTCGCCATCGGCCCCAATCAGCGCGGCGCTACCGGCTGCTGCTGCAGTGGAACTGGTGCATAACTTTAGCCTGCTTCACGACGATATCCAGGATAACTCACCCAAGCGGCGTGGACGTACAACCGTGTGGCTGAAATGGGGCATGCCCATGGGGATCAACGCGGGGGACGCTTTGTTCGTGATCTCCAATCAGGCCATCATGGACCTAGTCCCATTGCATCCGGCCGCGACCGTGGTGCGGGCTGCCGCCATTTTGCATGATACCTGCCTTGACCTGACCCGCGGCCAATACCTAGACATGTCCTACGAAGAACGGCATGACTTGAGCGTGGATGATTACTGGCCGATGGTCTCCGGAAAGACAGCGGCCCTGCTTTCGGCCTGCTGCCAGCTTGGCGCCTTGCTCGGCGGCGCGGACGAAGCTGGGCAGGAAGCCTATCGCGCCTTTGGGCACGATCTTGGGCTGGCTTTCCAGATACAGGACGACATCCTCGGCATCTGGGGCGATGAAGCCGTGACAGGCAAATCCACAGCCAGCGACCTGGTGGAGGGCAAGAACTCCCTGCCAATCTTATATGGCCTGAGCCAGGGCGGCAAATTCGCAGCGCGTTGGAGGCAGGGGCCAATCCAGGCAGGTGAAGTCAAGGAAGTGTCCCAATGGCTGGCGGACGAAGGAGGATATGATTACGCACAGAAGCAGGCGTCTGTGTGGACAGAACAAGCCCTAAAGAATCTGGAGGCCGCAAATCCACAAGGCGAGGCCGGGCAGGCGTTGATCGAACTGGCGAACCGGCTGCTTAAGCGGGAACAATAAGCGGGTCCGGTACGACGCGGCCTGTTCCTGTCGCATGGCTTGACAGTGCATTCCGGGCTGGCTATAATCCCACCACTTTGCGGGTGTAGTTCAGTGGTAGAACGCTTGCTTCCCAAGCAAGATATCGTGGGTTCGAGTCCCATCACCCGCTCTAAGTCGAGGTTACACCTCGACTTTTTTGTTAAGTGATTTGCAAGGTTGCTGTTATGTAGTGATCCCTGCCCACAAGTAAAATCGAAACTGGAGAGACAGAATGTCCAAAAAGAAAACAATTTTATATGTCGAGGATAATCCAGACAACCGAAGTTTAATTCGTCGCGTGTTGGAAGCCGAAGGATATGCTGTAACCGAGGCCGCCAATGCAAAAGCGGCTCTCGCGGCGCTGGAGGAGGGCAACCCCGACCTTATTTTGATGGACATCAACATGCCTGACATGGACGGATATGCTTTGACGGCCCAGATCCGTTCGATGCCGTTGCACAGCGGAGTTCCGATTGTGGCAGTGACGGCCAATGTGATGCGTGGCGACCGCGAGAAATCGCTGGAAGCGGGGTGCGATGGCTATATCCAGAAGCCTATTGATATTGATCTCCTGCCCCAGCAAGTAGAACGTTATATGAGGAATGCCAATGGCTAACCCAGCTCTCACTGCTTCCGACTCCCAACCCGCCCGAAAACCAACCATTGCGAAAGATACCACGGTGCTTGTGGTGGAAGATAACGTATCCAATTTTGTATTGATTGCGCGCATGTTGGGCTATTTGGGCATCCATTGCGAATGGAAAACTTCAGGGTATGAAGTCGTTGAATACGCCGATACCCTGCCGCGACTGGATTTGATATTAATGGATATACGCCTGCCGTACGAGGATGGCTATGGGGCATTGAAAAAGATTCGCGCATCCGAGCGGTTGAGCGTTATTCCGATCATTGCCGTCACGGCAGAGGCCAGCCAGGAACAGATGAAGAAGGCTCGTGAGTCGGGCTTCGACGGCTTCCTGGGCAAACCTCTCGATCCGGATCGATTCCCTGACCAAATTCGCAGGATTTTAAGCGGTGAACAAGTTTGGGAATACGCATAAACCATGTCCACTCCTGCTGAAAGCATTCCCCGAAATGTGAGTCAAGAACAATTTAGAGGCAGCTTAACCCGCTCCCTGATTCAGACGCTGCTCTTATTTACTTTAATCCCCCTAATCGCCATGGCCGGGGCGGCTTATTACCGCTCCAGCAATTTGTTGCGCCAGCAGGCAATCACCCAACTGCAGACCTTGTTGAGCGGGCAAATGCAAGGTGTGGAACTTACTGTCAAAACAAAAAGCATCCGCATCAACCGGTTCGCTCAACGCGCCGATCTTGCTTCGACCCTGCAGCAAGCCCTGCATGCCAACCCGATGAACACTAATTTTGCGTCCATCCGGGCGCAATTACTGGATGATTTCCAAAGCTTTAACTCCAATGAAGGAAAACCTCTCTTCAATAAATTCCTGCTGATCCGCCCGGATAACGTTATCCAAATGGCAACCGAGGAGGACTGGCAGGGCGTCTCGCTGGAAAACACGCTCCTGGCAGACGCACTGAATCGCAAAGAAGCGATTACTGTTACGATCTATAACCTGGAACCACTCTACCCGAATAAGCTTGTCATGCTGACCATCCAGCCTTACCGGACAGCCGGAGGCTCGCTACTCGGCTCGATCGTTGGAATCACTGAATCGCAAAGCCTGCAGCAAATCCTGCAGCCGCTTATCAGCCTGAGTCCCTCAGCAGATGCCTACTTCGTTACCTCCACAGGAATTTTAATTGGGAGTAACCCGTACACCCAGGAACTCGCCCAAGTTCAACCATCGGAAACTCAGAAGACACAACTGGGAATCGTTTTTTCAAAGATGGCCGGCCAGGAGGACGATGTGCCGCCTGTTTCTTTAGAGTTTCCGCTGGCAGACGGCCGCGAGGTGTTTGCACAGGCGAAGTGGGTACCCGCCATGGATGCTGGCGTGGTGCTTCAAGTTTACCAATCCACCATCCTTGAACAAGTTAACAGCCTCCTGCCTTTCACCGTTCTGTTGGTATTGGCGGCATTGCTTGCCATGGGGCTGGTTATTGCGGGCGGCATTAACCGCCTAATCAATCCAATACGTTCGCTGGCCAGGATCACCCGCCAGTTTGCCGAAGGCGACTTGAGCGAGCGCGCCTCGGTTACCAGCCACGATGAGATTGGTTTCCTGGCGCATTCCTTCAACCAGATGGCAGACGAACTGGGAACACTCTACCGTTCACTTGAACAGAAGGTAGAGGAACGCACAAGCCAGATCCGAACGGCAGCAGAAGTGGCACAAGGCATCACCGCTTCTTCGGACCTGGACGAATTGATGAACAGGACCACGCGTTTGATCGTGGAACGGTTTGGCTATTATCATTCCGCGATATTCATGCTCGACCATTCTGGCAGGTTTGCCACCATCCGGGCAGCACACGGCCCGGCGGCCAAAGAACTGGTCGAGGGCGGTCATAGCCTGGAAGTAGGCTCGGCATCCATCATCGGTTGGGTCTCGGTGAACAACAAATCCCGGGTCGTATCCGATGTAGTTGAAGATCCAATCCACCTGAAAAACAACCTGCTTATCAATACGCGCGCCGAGGTCGGCATCCCGATTTCATCCGGCGACCTGGTCTTTGGCGTGTTGGATGTGCAAAGCACAGAACCAAACGCATTCGACCCTGAAACAGTCACCGTGCTGCAGACCCTGGCCAACCAGATCGCAGCCGCCATCCGAAATGCGAGCCTGGCAGAGTCGACGCAGATTAACTTCCAGGAATTGGAGCGCTTGTATCGTTCCAGCCGCCAGATTGCACAGGCCCAAAGCACCACAGAGGCCCTGGCAGTGGTGAACAACACGATCAAGGATGCGCCGTATGTGACCACCATTTATACAATGCGCCGCGGGCAGCTTGAACTGGAGGGTGTGAACGACCCGCAAAAGGGGGTTGCGGAAGGCAGCATTCCCCGCACCATTGTGATGCCGCCAGCCGATATCGTCCGCCAACTGGCAGGTGAATCCATCTTCGACATGAAGTCTGCCAACATCCCAGCCGCGTTGGCCAACATCCCCAAAGCGTTCAAATGCCAGTACGCAGCTTTTCTGCCCGTCATGGTCGGTGAACAACTCAGCGCGCTCATCATGATCGGCTCGCGATCCGAGAGGTTGAACCGCTCCATTCTCCAGCCATACGTTAGTATGGTGGACCTGACTTCCATCACGCTCGAAAAAATTGCGGCTTCCAACGCCACCGATGAACGCTTGCGAGAACTGAACGCCTTGACTTCCATTGGACAGACTATTTCGAAGGCTGCCGAAACGACAGAACTGTTCGTTAACTTACATACTCAGATCCAAAACATTGTCGGGAACCACAGTTTCCTGGTGGCTCTATATGACGAAAGAACCGATACGATCCGCATTCCGTATGCTGTTGAAAACGATGGTTCAGTCACGGAAATTGAACCATTCCCATTGGGTGAAGGGCTTACCTCGATCCTGATCCATTCTCTGCAGCCACTTTTGCTGGTTGAAGACACCGAAAAGAGGGCTGCCGCCATGGGAGCAAAAATCTCTGGACGGCCTGCCAGGTCCTGGATGGGTGCTCCGATGA
>JAKANW010000189.1 GCA_021823555.1 Chloroflexota bacterium | reverse complement strand
GGTGAAGCAGCTGTGCTTTTTGCATCAGTCGCCCGCCACCAGCTGTTCTGTGATCGCGGCCGGCCGGTCACTGGTCACGGGCTTGCGCGGACTTTTCACATCCGGGCACTTCCAGGCTTCGCCGGGGTTGTCGCGACGCAGGTTGGCGAAGGTCGGCAGGATACCGCAGGCATAGCAGTTCTGGCGGCAGTCTACGCGGATTTTGCCTTCGAGCGACTGGCGGAAATCCTGGAAGAGGTAGTTTTTGCGCACAGCGGCGGTGATGTGGTCCCATGGGAAGACCTCGTCGGTGCGGCGCTGACGGTGAGTGTAGAAAGCGGGGTCGAGGCCGTGTTCTGCGAAGGCCGTCATCCACGTTTCATATTGGCGGCCTTCCTCCCAGGCATCGAACTTGGCGCCGTTCTTCCAGGCGGAATAAATGACCTCCGCGGTGCGGCGGTCGCCGCGCGAAAGCCAGGCTTCGAGCAGGGTGTCTTCGGGCCTCGTCCACGAGAGTTTGATGTTGCGGTCGCGCAGTTCGCGCTTGAGCAATTCCTGCTTGGCCAGGATGTTTTCGCGCGTGTCCACCGAGACCCATTGGAAGGGCGTCTGCGGTTTGGGCACGAAGGTGCTCACGCCGGCGTGCAGTTTGATCTTCATCCCGGCCACTTTGCGCCCCTCATAGAGGACGCGCTTGCACAGGTCGGCGATGGCTTGCACATCTTCAAGTGTTTCGCTTGGATGACCAATCATGAAGTAGAGTTTGACGGTTGTCCAGCCGCGGCGGTAAATCTCGCGCGTGGTGGTAATGATGTCTTCGTCGGGGATGAACTTATTGATGATGCGGCGCATGCGTTCGGTGGCGGCTTCGGGCGCGAGCGTGAACCCGCCGGAGTAGTGCTCGCGCAGTTTGTCCATCAAGTCCACCGAAACGGACTCGATGCGCAGCGACGGCAGGGAGATGGTTAGCTTTTTGCCTTTGAATTTTTCGCTGATTTGGTTGACCAATTCCACCACGTAGGTGAAGTCAGAGGAAGAGAGTGACATCAATGCCAACTCTTCAAAGCCGGAACAGCGGATAGCTTCCGCGGCGGCCGCGACGATCTCGTCCACGCTTCGTTCGCGGACGGGACGCGTGATCATGCCCGCCTGGCAGAATCGACAGCCGCGCGTGCAGCCGCGCATGATCTCCACCGAGGCGCGGTTGTGGACGACTTCGATATTTGGCACGATAAACTTGGTGGGCGGCGGCGGGAGTTTGGCAACGATCCGTTTGACGATGGCGGCAGGCACGTCTTCGGCCAATGTCTCCACGTGTGAGACGGTGCCATCGTTGAGGTAATGAGTCTGGTAGAAGCGCGGGACGTATACGCCGGGGATTTTTGTGAGAGCGAGTAACAGTTCCTCACGGTTTACGTTTTTTGTTTTATGTTTTTGCACCACATCAATGATGTCGTGAATCACTTCCTCGCCCTCGCCGATCACGAACGCGTCGATGAAGGCGTGCATCGGTTCTGGGTTGGTGGCGGAGTGGCCGCCCGCGATGATGAGCGGGTGATGCGCGCCGCGCTCCGCTGCGCGGACCGGGATGCCCGCCAAGTCGAGCACGTTTAGGGCGTTGGTGTAGAGCGTCTCGTAGGGGAGGGAAAAGCCGAGGATGTCGAATCCGGCCAGCGGTCGTTTGGATTCGAGCGCGTAGAGCGGAATCCCTTCCGAACGCATCAACGCTTCCATGTCCAGCCAGGGCGCGTAGGCGCGTTCGGCCAGCGCGTCGCCGCGTTGGTTGACTTGGTCGTACAAAATCTTGAGCCCAACATTGGAGACGCCGATGTCGTAAATATCGGGAAAGACGAAAGCCACGTGCGTGTGGACGGAATCCCAATCCTTGACGATGCTGTTGACTTCGCCGCCCACGTACCGCCCGGGTTTTTGTACCTTTAAAAGGATGCGGTCGAGTTTGGCTTCGATTTGGTCTGGAGTTAACATGGGCGGAATTATAACTGACTTTGTCGAAATAAAAATTGGACGGCAGTTCAACTGCCGTCCAACACCGATGACTGAAAACTGGCCGCTGGTTACTCTACAGTAGTCGGCACACTGACCACCGGGGCCGCCGGCTTTTTTACGAACTTCTCGCGTCCCCACAGCCAGAGCGCGCCCAAACCAAAGAGGATGATCGCAAAGTTGAGCAGCCAGCCGAAGAAGCCGAGCGGCGCCAGCGGGAAGCGCAACATGCCGATGACCAATACAATCACGAGCACGCCGACCACCATCGGCCAGACCCTGTGCTGTGCGGCGGCCGGGCTGATGTACTTGAGAATCCATTTGCCCAGCATCGTGCCAACCAGTACCTTGGTCACGTAGGCGGTGGCGAGCACAAAGCCGAGGATGCCTGCGAAGAGTGCCAGGATGCCCAGCCAAATGACCGTGCCGCTCAAACCGCCGAGGGTGAGCACGCCGAAGAAGATGCCTCCTGCCACCACAAGCAGGATGATCAGGAACAGGGCGAAGAAGAATAAGGCGTAGGTCACGATGCCCCAGCCGAGGCTGGGCCAGAAGCTGGTTTGCAGTTTGCCGGTGGTGATGCCGAGAAAGTTCGGGAAGAGCCAGATGAACAGCAGGCCGATCAGGATCAACGTCACTGCGCTGCGCAGCATGTCCAGCGCCCATGTGCCGACGCGTTCTGCCTGGGTGGGTTTGTGTGCCGCGGCCGCTTCATTCACCTGCGGGACGATCTGCTTGATCTTGCCAGCTACCACGCCCGCTGGGAAGGTGAGCTCCTTCGTTTGGGTGTATTCCAGGTTGCCGCCAATGTGCGCGGACGGGTCAATCTTCAACCCCGGTTGGACGGAAGGAACCGGCACGGTGGACTGCATGGGGAACGTCATGGGCGGATTGCCCTCAGCCTCCCCTACTTCGGCTTTAACGTTCCCGCCCACATTGCCGCGCAATTCGAACCCGCCGCCCGCCACCTGGACGTTCCGCTTGATGTCGCCGGCGAGCAGGATCTGCCCTGCCGCACCGACCACATCCTGACCGACTGTGCTGTCCTGCCGAGTCTCGAGGCTATAGCCCGCGCCAAGCAGGTCACTGCCGATCTTGGCCTTGTCGCCCACGTAGAGCACCGACCCGGCGATGCGCGCGTCATCAGCCACCGTGCCATTGATGACCACTGTCTGTCCGGCGGCCATCACGTCGCCGTTGACTGTGCCGTTGATGGTGATGGTGCTGCCGAAGGCGATTACATCGCCGTTGACCGTGCCGTCAATGACAACTTCGTTGGCTCCGATATACAAGTCGTCATTCACCACTTCCCCGGCGGCAATGGTGACTTTGTCCCCGCCGCGGCCATCAAAGGCGCGGGCGGGTGCAGCGAAGGTCAGGGCCAGAAGGACAATTAGGGCTGTTACCCCAATCAATTTCGTGGATCGTTTCATCTTGCATTCTCCTTTTCCAAAAAAAATTCCACTGTCTTGATGTACGCTCAAGGAAGTGGAAGGTTGTGTTTTCCATGCAAATCTCCAGGCATTGGAAGCGCGAGCCGGGGGCTCACATTTTTCATTGTTGACGATTTTGCCATCCGGGTCAATACGCAATTTTCGATATTGGAGGACGCGCTGTATTAGTCCAAATGGATGACTCCCAGAATGCGCATAAGCCTTAAAATTGGAACCGCTATTAACACAAAAGGAGTGTTGCCATGAAAAAATTGTTCTTAATCGTTCTTGCCCTGACCCTGGCCGGTTGCAGCGCGCTCCAGGCTGTGCCGCCTACGCCCCAGCCTACGCCGATCCCGCCGACGCCGCAGGTGGTCCTTGCCACGGTGCTGGTGACCGTCGTGCCGACGCAAGCGCCCACCAACACGCCCGCGCCCACTGACACGCCCGTCCCAACTGATACGCCTGTGCCCACCATTGTTCTCCCCACGCAGGCCTCGACTCAGGCCCAGTCCGCCGCGCCCACCGCCACAACCGCGTCCGCCGCTTCAAGCGGGCCGATCATGTTGGATGACAATTCGGGCATGGGCTTCTTCAAAAATATGAGCTATTCCACCAACGCGTTTTCCCTGCGCTGTCTGACCAAAGATGTGACCTTCAACGTCACCGCGGCCAATAGCTATATCGTCAACGTCGAGTTTTATTATCGCATCGAAGACAAGAACAGCACTGACATCAGCGAATGGAAGGATGGCGGCGAGATGACCCCGGACAAGCAGGGAAATTTCTCACTGACGCTTTCCGCCGACTCTATCAATCCTGACTGGAGGCGCGCTCAAACATGGATCGATTTCCAATTCGTCGGTTTCAACAAACTCGGCGACCGCGTGGGCGGCAGCGACCGCTTCATCAAGTTGATTAACTATTCCAACGACTGCCCGTAAGGACGCGGCAGGTACTGTCAACGAATCGCCCCGGAATTTTTCGGGGCGATTTTTTTAATGCAATGAAACTGATTGAAACGACCTGACTGGGAAATGTCAACACATCTTAACAGATGTTACGCACTTTTGCTCGAAAGCTCGTATTTTCCCTCACCCTAACCCTCTCCCAAAAGGAGAGGAGACTCTCTTCCCCTTTCGGGGAAAGGGCTGGGGATGAGGGTGCGTAACATCAGATCTTAAAAATTAAATTTGCTGCCGTGCATTTCCTTCGTAAAGAACTCCAAAGGTCTCGTGGATGAGTTTTTAAAGGCAACACCCCGGACAGACATCCGGGGTGTTGTTGGTTTGTATGCCCAGCCTATGAGAAGCTAGGGCTGAAACTGCTTACGGAACGTAGTAGTTGACGATGAGCACCGGCTTGAACTTGGCGGCAGTGTCGCCAGAATATAGATTGAGGATGTTGTTCTTCTTGTCGAGATTGCTCGCCGTCTGGAAGTAGATACGGAATTGGGTTGTTCCCAGCGGGTTGACAAATCCAAAGCCATCGGTTAAGGCGGCTGTGTACCATTTACCCGACAGGGGTCCAAACGTAGCTACGGCAGACTGGCTAGGTGTGGCCTGGAAATCGGTCTTGAGCAGACCAACGCCAGTGCCGAAGTACGGTTCAGCGATGTCAACCTGGAAGTTGCCTAGGCTGAGGGTGGGATCGGTACCGGTCACGGAGTAGCGCGCCACTTGGATAGAGGCGCCAGCTACTACTGCGGTGTCGGGCAAAGCGGATGTGTTGAAGGACAAGATGCTCTTGTACTGACGATTGTACAGGTTATCTCCAACCATCAGGTAGCCGAGCGAACTGGCCGAGCCGCCAAGCCCCGAGCCGGCCTTGCTCTCGAGCATCCAGCCATCGTAGGTCGCTATTGATTTGAAGATGGCATTTGTCCAGCTGAAGCTCGCCGGGGTCGCGTCCACATTCTTGGATGCGTCCACCGCGCGGACTTCAAAGGTGTGATTGCCATTGGCCAAGCCAGTGTAACTCTTCGGGCTGGTGCAGGTGGCAAAGGTCGAGCCATCGAGCGAGCACTCGAAGGTGGGTGTGGAAGCGTTATCCGTACCCGAGAAGGCGAACAGGGCGTTCGTTCCATTGAATGTCTTGCTGTCGATCTGGGTCTCAGGTGGGATTACATCGTTGTTGTAGCAGGAGGCGTTGTGGAACACACCCAACCAGGTGGACCATTCGGCCGGTGACGTGCCGCGCAGGTATTCCTGGGTATAGATATGTGTGCAGCCATCGCCGCTAATACCCACGGTGCCCGGCAGAACACTCATCATGCTGTAATCGCCCCAGCGGGCGCCGCTGCCGGTTTGTGCGCCGCCGCCAGTGACCATGTTTGTTTCGTTGCGCATCGTGCCAGCTGGATCGCTCGCCAGGTGAACGGAATAGCGGATACCCGGATATATGGTGGCGTCAGAGACGCTGTAGCCCAGAGAGATGTTGCCAACTGAATCCATGGCAATCGAGCCCATCCAGCGGTTCTTGCTGTCAGGCGCCACAGTGCCTTGCTGGCTGATGCCCCAGCTCGTGCCGCCGGTGCCGCCGTCGGTTAGTTGATACCAGCGAATACCAGCTTGACCATTGGTGGTGTCATTATCGGCATTGGCCACATCAATGGTATGGTTGACCACCATGGCCTGATAGGTGCCGAAATCGCGCCACTGCAGGCGGTACATCAGCCGGTCAGAGATGGCATCCAGGCCCTGTGATGTGCCGAGCTGCGGGATGCAATTACGAGCATATCCCGGGCAGACGATGGAATCGAAGGGATCGGTCGCCAGGTCAGCCAGGTGGCTGAAGGT